>RFOC01000100.1 GCA_009926815.1 Planctomycetota bacterium | reverse complement strand
CGCCCGTGGGCATGGCTGGCCGATGGAAGGGAGTCCTCCACCAGCCCCTGAAGGAAACGATTCGAACCATGGATTTCTTCCGCATTGAAGGTGGTCGCCGTCTGTCGGGCCGCGTCCGGATCGAGGGCGCCAAGAACGCGGCGCTGCCGCTGATGGCCGCCAGCCTGCTGACCGATCAGCCCGTCACGCTGCACAACATCAAGCCCCTGGCCGACATCGCCAACATGGGCCGCCTGCTGAACGAGCTGGGCGTGGAGACGCGCACCGTGCCCGGTGGCATCTCCATGAAGAGCGTGGATCCCGCCAGCGTGCACGCCCGCTACGACATCGTGCGCACCATGCGCGCCAGCATCTGCGTGCTGGGCCCCATGCTGGCTCGCCGCGGTCGTGCCGTGGTGAGCATGCCGGGCGGCTGCGCCTTCGGACACCGTCCGGTGGACCTGCACCTACGCGGCCTGGAGGGCCTGGGCGCGAAGATCGAGCTCAAGGGCGGCGACATCATCGCCACCGCCGATCGCCTGAAGGGCGGCACCATCTTCCTGGGCGGTCCCTTCGGCAGCACCGTGCTGGGCACGGCCAACGTGCTCAGCGCCGCGGTGCTGGCGCAGGGCCGGACCGTGATCGAGTGCGCGGCCTGCGAGCCCGAGCTGGTGGAGCTGGCGAACATGCTCAATGCCATGGGCGCACGCATCCAGGGCGCCGGCAGCCCGCGACTGGTGGTGGACGGCGTGGACCAGCTGGGGGGCGTGAGCCACGTGGTCATGCCCGACCGCATCGTGGCGGGCACCTACGCGGCCGCCGCGGCCATGACCAACGGCGACGTGACGCTGGATGACTTCCCCCATGACGCGCTGCTGGCCACCATTCAGCACTTCCGCGAGATCGGCGTGCACGTGCAGCGCGTGGCCGGCGATGACCCCATGCGATGCACGGTGCGGGTGACCAGCGAGCGCAACCTTCGTCCGACCACCATCACCACGCAGCCGCACCCGGGGTTTCCCACCGACCTGCAGGCGCAGCTCATGGCCCTGGTCTGCATGGCCGAGGGCAACAGCGTGATCACCGAGAAGATCTATCCCGAGCGATTCCTGCACGTGGCGGAACTGATGCGCATGGGCGCGCAGCTCTACCGGCAGGGCCCCACCGTGGTGGTGGCGGGCGGCGGCAAGCTGTACGGCGCGCCCGTGATGGCCAGCGACCTGCGGGCGAGCGCCAGCCTGGTGCTGGCCGGCCTGGCCGCCGAGGGCGAGACCATCGTGAACCGCGTGTATCACCTGGATCGCGGCTATCACCGCATGGAGGAGACGCTGAACGCCCTGGGTGCCCGCGTGGAGCGACTGCGCGAGGAGAAGGCTGCGCCAGTGGAGGGCGAGGCCCGCGGCGCGGGTGCGTCAGCGATGGCGGCGCAGTTCGCCCAGGACGACCGCTAGCGCAGTGGCCACGTTCAGGCTTGGGGGTCCGTCGCCCTCGCCGGCCAGCGGGTCGGGCGAGGAGGGAATCTCCACGCACGCGTCGCAGGCGGAGAGCAGCTGCGGATCCAGTCCCCGGCCCTCGGCGCCCAGCAGCAGCGCGGTTCGGGAGGCGGGCGTCCAGCGGTGCAGCGGCGTGGCGCCGGCGGCCTGCTCGACCGCGTTCACCGCGAAGCCCGCCTGACGGATGAGCGGCATCGCGGCCGCCAGATCCTCGGTGGAGCCCCACGGCACGCCGAACACGCGTCCCATGCTGATGCGGATGGACTTGCGGCCCAGCGGATCGGCGCAGCCCGGACCCAGCAGCACGCCCGAGGCGCCAAGGCACGCCGCGTTGCGGAAGAGGGCGCCCATGTTGTCCACATGCACCACGCCATCGGCCACCACCAGCGTGGCTGGGCCGGGCGGATCGGCGAGCAGCGAAGCCAGCGGAAGTCCGGTGGTGTGCCGCCCAAGCGCCAGGGCGCCGTGGTGGAAGCGGTAGCCGCTCCACGCGGCGATCTCATCCAGCGGCGCCTCGATCACCGGGCAGCCGATGGCCGCCGCCGCGGGGCCCAGCAGCGGCAGGTGACGCGGGTCGGCGAGCACGCTGACCGCCTCGAACGCCCCGGTCCGGCAGGCGCGGAGGAAACGGGCCACGCAACGGGCGCTCTCCACCAGGAACAGGCCATGGGTCCCGCGCAGGTCGGCGTCCCGGGCATCGCGATAGGCGGCCAGGGCCGGATCGTCGGCACGCAGGCCGCTCATCGGACAGGCTGCTGCCAGAGCTGGTTCAGCTGGTCGACCGAGGCGCGGAATCGGGCCACGGCGCGGGCGGCGGCCTTGCGAAGTCGCTCGGCCATGGCCGGATCGACGCTCTCGGTTCCATCGGCGATCGACTGCAGCGCATCGTTGGCGCAACGCAGATCGCTCACGGCCACGGCGAGCCGGCTGGCCGCCTCGAACCGATGCATGCGGGTCAGGCCTGCCTCGCCTGGCTTGCCCAGCAGCAGCCGGACCAGCAGGCCCAGGCCGTCATCCATGGCATGCGAGAGCTGCCCGCCCAGCAGGCTGCTGTCCGCCATGACGGAGCCGTAGGCGTCGTAGGCCGCCACGCCCGAGCGGGAAAGATCGCCCCAGACCCGAAGGGTGCGATCCCACTCGCGCTGGGCGCGCTCGCCAAGCGCCATCAGCCTGGGCTGCGTCTGGGTCTCGATGCGCTCGCGCAACTGGCCGAAATCCGCCTCCACCGCGTCGAGGCTGGGCTGCATGTCCTTCCAGCCGCGCTCCACCAGCGTGGCGGTGCCATCCGGACCGCTGACCTCCTGGCGAAGGCTGGAGAAGGCGGGGCCCAGACCGCTGGTGGACGCCTCCCAGGTCTTCAGGTCCGCGCGGACGGCATCCCGAATCGACTGGAAGTTCCGGACCAGGGCATCGCGCTTCGCGGGCAGGGTGGTGGCCACCTTCTCCCGGTAGAACTTCACGAGATCGTCCCAATCGTCGGGAAGTCGCTCCAGGCGGCTGGCGAGGCGCGTGCCCACCAGCGACGGCACGGTGGTGTTGCTCTCCCATGCCTGGAGCACCTCCCGCTGTCCAAGGGTCTCGCGGGTCTTGAGCGCCAGCGTGGCCATGGCGCCGCGCGTCAGCCCCGTGTCCAGGACCACCAGATGGACATCGCCACCCAGGATGGAGGCCACCCGGGTGACCTTGGCGTCGGGCCAGAGCTCGAGCCTGGAATCCAGGGCGAATTCCACCAGCGTGCCGCGCGACTTGCCCAGGGCGCCGGGTTGCGCAAGCCCCGAGAGGGAGCCCTCCGCGGGAATCTCGCCCCGTGAGACGCGGGTGACCTCGCCCCACTTGATGCCGCCCATGCGGATGGGCGTGCCCACCTCGATGCCGGTGGCGTCCTGATTCACGCGGAACGCGAGGCGATAGGTCTCCTGCGGCTGCCAGTGCACGCTGGACACGATGATGCAGAGGGCCGTGGTGCCCAGCACCAGGCAGAGGGTCACGAGCCCGACCCGGGCCTCGCGCAGCGGGTTGGATGCATGGGCCGGCAACGCCGAGGGCTCCTAGCGGCCCTCGCCGCCTTCGGAGACCGGGCCCTCGAGCACGTCGGTGAGCCGACGCTGCGCCGCCTCGTAGCGGGCGAGCGCATCGGCCACCTGAGCCTGGAGCTGGTCGCGGAACCTGGGGTCCGTCCGGAACGCCTCGGGCATCTCGGTGACCGCCTGCTGCAGGCTGGCGCTGGCGGCCCGAAGGTCCTCGGTGGCGGTGGCGAAGCTGCGGGCCGCGCCATAGAGGTTCTCGTGGGCGACCTCGCCGGGCTTGGGCTGGTAGAGCAGCTTCCACGGGCTGTGCCGCACCTCGACGGCGGCCAGCTTGAGCTGTCCCGCCATCTCGCGGGCATCGGAGAGGAAGAGCCGCATCGCGGGCAGGTCGGTGGCCAGTTCCTGCTCCACCTGGTCCAGGCTGGAGGCCAGCGTGTCGGCGGCGTTGGCGCCCTTGTCGAGCAGTCGCTGCAGCGCGGGCATGCTCTTCTGACGGAGATCGGCGGTGATCGTCCGGGTGTTCTCCAGCGTGGCGGCGGCATCGGAGACGGCCGAGGCGATCTTCGCCTTGTTGTCCTTCAGGATTCCGTTGGCCTCATCGACGGCGTCCTTGGCCCCCCGCAGGGTGTTGCCGATGGGCTCTCGCCAGTTGCCGTAATCGCTGTTGAGGGCCGCGATCATGGTGTTCAGGTTGTCCAGCATGGGCACCACCTTGTTGCGGTAGTCCTCGGGCAGCTGGGTGCGGGCGAGGTGAACGATCTCCGCCACGTCCGAGAGGGTCTGGCGGACCTTCTCCGAGTTCTCGGGGCCCACCAGCGAAGCCAGCATGCCGGTGCCCTCGATCGCCCGCATGGCGCCGCCGGGTGCCAGCGTCGGGCAGGGGGGGTTGCCGACGCTGATGAAGTTCACCGAGGCCGTGTTGCCCAGAAGACTGGGCACTCGGACCACCCGGGCCCGATTGGGATTGTCCGCCGCCCAGTACAGGGGCACCTCGGCGCTGAGCTCGATGTGCACGCGGATGCCATCCAGGCGCTGGGCCTTCTCGTCGATGATGGGCTCCAGCTCCAGCACGCGCCCGGCCACCACGCCGCCCACGCGCACGTCGCTGCCTCGGTTCAGGCCGGCGACGCCGTCGGCGGTGGAGAAGTCGATCGCGAAGCGGTTGCGGGACTCGAAGGGGTTCACCTTCATGAGCACGAAGGTGACGGCGAGCGCCAGCACCACCGCGCTGGCGACGAAGATGCCTGCGCGGATGCCGTTGAGCGCGTTGGATTCGGCCATGCGGCGAGGGTAACGGAGCCGGCGCCGGCCCGCGAGCCCGTGCCGGGTCAGCCGGTGGCGGCGGCCTGGGGCCCGCCCACCATGCTCTCGTTGGTCGAGTAGCGCTTCAGCGCGGCCAGCAGCTGCTCCACCTGCACGTGCGGCGGCAGGCTGAGCAGCCGGCGCCGCAGGGCGGTGACGGTCTTCAGTTCCTTCTCGCCCAGCATGAGGTGTTCCTTGCGGGTGCCGCTGGCGGCCAGGTTGATGGCCGGGAAGATCCGCTTCTCGCTGATCGTGCGGTCCAGGATCAGCTCCATGTTGCCGGTGCCCTTGAACTCCTCGAAGATGATCTGGTCGGCGCGGCTGCCCGTGTCCACCAGGCACGTGGCGATGATGGTGAGCGAGCCGCCCTCCTCGCAGCGCCGGGCGGCCCCGAAGAGCTGCTTGGGCACCTCAAGGGCGCGGTTGTCCAGGCCACCGCTCATGGTGCGGCCGCCGCTGGCGAACTTGCGATTGTTGTTGAAGGCGCGGCCGAGCCGGGTGAGCGAGTCCAGAAGCACCACCACGTCCTTGCCCGCCTCGACCATGCGCTTGGCCCGCTCGATGGCCAGGATGCCCAGCGCCGTGTGCCGCTCCACGTCCTGGTCGTTGCTGCTGGCCAGCACATGCGCGGGCACGTTCCGCTTGAAGTCCGTGACCTCCTCGGGCCGCTCGTCGATGAGCAGTGCGATGAGCTCGACGCTCGGGTGGTTGTGCTTGATGCCGAAGGCGAGGTTCTGCAGCAGGATGGTCTTGCCGGCCTTGGGCGGCGCCACGATCAGGCCGCGCGTGCCGTACCCGATGGGACAGAAGAGGTCGATCAGGCGGCAGGCGGGCGGGCAGCCGCGGTGCTCCAGATCCATGCGGGGTGCGGGGTCGAGCGCCGTGAGTTCGGCGAAGACCTTGCGTCCGGCGTAGTCGGCGGGCGTGAGCCCCTCGATCGCCTGCACGTCGATGGCGACACGCTTGATGCCGCTCGGGCGGTTGGGTGCCTGGCGGTCCTCGATGACCGCCGTGACCTCCTGACCGGGGCGCAACTGGAACTTCGCCACCAGTTCGGTGGGCACGTAGGGGTCGTCCGGGGTCTCCACGAGACCGTCGGTGAACTGTCGAAGCCGTCCATCGCCGCCCCCCTGGGGCAGCTCCAGGATCCCTGTCAGGGTGTTCATGCGTGTCTTTCCCACGGCCTGCCGCACGCTGGATGGCCCATCCATGGACCAATTGCCGACGGGCCTCGGTGGGCCCGATCTCCAGGGCATGCTGTTCAGGCGTCGGGCGGGAACCCGACCCTTGGAGTGGATCAGGAACCCCGGGCCAAGTCAAGCAGGGCCTGGGCGATTTCCGCGGCCGTTCGGGCGTTGTGCAGCAGCAGGGCCACGTTGGCCCGAAGCGATCGGCCCTCGGTGAGGGCGGCCAGGCGACCCAGCAGGAACGGGGTCACCGCCTGTCCCCGGATGCCGCGGTCGGATGCCTCGCGTTCGGCCAGCTCGACGGCCCGGTCGAAGTCGGCGCGATCCATGGCGTGCGAGGGGGGGCAGGGTTGCACCGCCAGCACCGCCGTGCGCTGACCGAGGCTCCAGTGCGCATGCGCGGCCGCGGCGACGGTTCGGGCACCTTGGGCGAATGCGCTCACCGCCAGCGCGGGATCCGGCGGGCAGGTGAAGCAGGGGAAGTGCCGCGTGCCCACGCCGATCACCGGCACGCCGATCGTGTCGAGCCACTCGAGCGTGGCCGGGAGGTCCAGGATGCTCTTGGCGCCCGCGCAGGTCACCACCACGCGCGATCGCGCCAGCGCGGGAAGGTCGGCGCTGACGTCCGGCAGCGAGGTCCAGCCTCGGTGCACGCCACCGATGCCTCCGGTGGCGAAGCTCCGGATGCCTGCGGCTTCCGCGGCGGCCAGCGTGGCGGCCACGGTGAGTCCGCCGCTGGCTCGATCGGCCACGCAGGGACCCAGATCCCGCGTGCTCAGCTTGCGCACGCCCTCCGCGGAGCCCAGCCGCTCGACCTCCAAGGTCTCCAGGCCCGCGCGAAGCGATCCATCCACCACGGCCATGGTGGCGGGCACGGCCCCGGCCGCTCGGACCACGTGCTCCATGGCGAGGGCCAGCGCCACGTTGGCGGGCAGCGAGGCGTTCCATGCGTCGCCCGCGATCGGAGCCAGGTCGGGGATGGGTGTCCGAGGCAGGCCATGCGTGAGCACCGCGGTCTCCAGCGCCACCACGGGGCGGCCCGTCCGCAGCGCTTCCCGCACCTCTGGATGGATCCGGATCGGCGCGTCCATCGGGCCTCAGCGGCGCCGCGTGGCCACGCGACCGCCGAGCCGCTTGGGCGGAAGCCCCGTGGGCACCACGCCACCCGGGAACTTGGTCGGATCGGCCTCGGCGGGCACCGGAGCGGCCACCTCGAAGCGGTTCCGCGAATGCTCCAGTTCGACCTTCCGCTTCGCCTCGAGCTCGCGCCGTGCCTGCACCTCGCTGGGCACCTGGCCCGGCGTGAAGTCGGCGTATTCCTTCCGCGGGATCTCGACGTTGGTGAGCAGCTCGACGTTGGTGAGCAGTTCGCCCTGGTCGGGGCAGACGAAGGTCCAGGCCACGCCGCGGCGGCCGGCTCGCGCCGTGCGTCCGATGCGGTGCACGTAGACCTCGGGGTCCTCCGGCACGTCGTAGTTGATCACGTGGCTGATGTCATCCACGTCCAGGCCTCGGGCGGCCAGGTCGCTGG
>RFOC01000099.1 GCA_009926815.1 Planctomycetota bacterium | reverse complement strand
TGACGGATGCGCCACGGGGCGGGGTCCCGCAGGCACGGGATCCCGCCTCGGGCCTCAGCAGCCCTGCCGCTCGCGGGCCCAGCCGATCCAGCTCGAGTCCGGCAGCGACTTGCCCATGCTGCGGAACATGAAGCTGAGCTGCGCGTTGTGGTAGAGCGCGTGGGTGGGCACCTGCAGGCAGGCATCGACGGCGCGCTGGCGGTAGGTCTTGCCGTCGCGCGTCCGCTCGACGATGCGGCCGCACTCGGCCGGCGTGAGGTTGGACAGGTAGCGATCCCAGTCGGTGCGCGCGGTCTTCCATGCCCGCTCGATCGCGTCCAGGTCGGGGTAGGCATCCCGCGTGGGCCACACCACACGGTCGACGGTGCCGTTGAGCACGCCGATCCAGACCATCTCCGCGCCGAGCAGGTGCAGCAGGGTCTCGAAGACGGTCTCGATGCCGATCGGGAACTTTCGATGCAGTTCCTCGGCGGAAAGCCCTCGGCAGGCGGCCATGGTGCGGCCGGTCAGCCAGCGGACCCAGTCATGCGCGTCACGGACGGTCTGGAGGTCGCTCATGCCCGGCAGGCTATCCCGCCGCTCACCACTCCGGACCGCCGGCGTAGCGGCCGTACACGTCCGCCATGGCCTGGACCATCTCGCCCAGCGTGCAGCGGGCCAGCGCGCCTTCCACCAGCGCGTCCATCACGTTGCGACCCTCGCGGGCATCGCCGCGGATGCGGTCGAGCGCCCGCTTCACGCCGTCGGCGCTTCGCTCGCGGCGGAACCGGGCCAGCCGATCGCACTGCTCGGTCTCCACGCTGTGCGGGATCTGCAGGATGGAGACCTGCCGCTCGTCGTTGCCCTCGGGGTAGGCGTTCACGCCCACGATGACGCGATCGCCCGCCTCCATCTCCTGCCCGAAGCGGTAGCTGGCCTCGGCGATCTGGCGGCGGAAGTAGCCCTTGTGGATGCCGCTCACCACGCCGCCCATGTCGTCGATCTCGGCGATGAGCTGGTTGGCGTCGTTCTCCATGCGATCGGTGAGCGCCTCCACGAACCAGCTGCCGCCCAGCGGATCCACCGTGCGGTGCACGCCGGTCTCGTGGGCCAGGATCTGCTGCGTGCGGAGCGCCACGCGCACGGCCTGCTCGGTGGGCAGGCCCAGCGTCTCGTCCATGCTGTCGGTGTGCAGGCTCTGGCAACCGCCCAGCACCCCCGCCATGGCCTGGAAGGCCACTCGCACGATGTTGTTCAGCGGCTGCTGCTCGGTCAGGCTGCAGCCCGCGGTCTGCACGTGCGTGCGCATGAGCCAGCTGCGCTCCTGCTTGGCGCCGAAGCGGAACCGCATGGCGTTCGCCCAGATGCGTCGGGCCGCCCGCAGCTTGCAGATCTCCTCGAAGAACTCGTTGTGGCTGTTGAAGAAGAAGCTGAGCCGCGGCGCGAAGGTGTCGACGTCCATGCCGCGCTTCAGGCAGGCTTCCACGTACTCCATGCCGTCGCGCAGCGTGAAGGCCAGTTCCTGCGTGGCGCTGCTGCCGGCCTCGCGGATGTGGTAGCCGCTGATGCTGACGCTGTTCCACCTGGGCAGGTGCCGGCTGGCGTACTCGATGGTGTCCACCACCAGCTTCACACTGGCCTCGGGTGGGTAGATGAACTCGTTCTGGCTGTGGAACTCCTTCAGGATGTCGTTCTGCAGCGTGCCGCCGAGCGTGTCCCAGCCGATGCCTCGCTCCCTGGCCATGGCCAGGTACATGGCCCAGATCACCGCGGCCGGGCCGTTGATGGTCTGGCTCACCGTGACCTCGCCCACCGGAATGTCGGCGTAGAGCCGGTGCATGTCCTCGATGGTGCACACCGCCACGCCGCAGCGGCCCACCTCGCCGGCGCTCAGCGCGTCGTCGCTGTCGCGACCCATGAGCGTGGGCAGGTCGAACGCGGTGCTCAGGCCCGTGTTGGCCTTGGTGCCCTTGGCGTTCTCCAGCAGGTACTTGAACCGCCTGTTGGTGTCATCGGCGCTGCCGAAGCCCGCGAACTGCCGCATGGTCCAGAGCCGGTTGCGGTACATGGTGGCGTGCACGCCACGGGTGAAGGGGAACTGCCCGGGCTCGCCGATGCGGGCATGCGCCTTCGATGGATCCCTTGGGTCCTGCGTGGGCACGCTGCCGGGCGCGTAGCGCTGCTCCACCACGTAGCCGGAGAGCGTGACGGTCTCGGGATCGACGGCGGGCTGGGCGGCGGCGTGGGTTCTGGTGCTCATCGGGAGTTCCTTCGCGGCGCAAATGCTAGGGGATTCGCGGCCTCGTCCCAACCCCCCTCCGCCCTAGGATCGCCGCCTCGTGGATCCGCACCCCCGCAGGCACATGGCGATGATGGTCACCTGCTTCGCATCGGTGTACCTGATGTGGGGCAGCACCTTCCTCTTCAACAAGATGGCCCTGCAGCGGATCCCGCCCCTGCTGCTGTGCGGCTTCCGCTTCACGCTGGCCGGGGCCTGCCTGCTGGCCATCGTGGTGGCCGCGGGCAAGGGCGAGGCCGGCGCCCTCAGGCAGTGGCGCTACTGGCGCACGTCGATCCTGACCGGTGCCCTGCTCTTCCTGCTGGCCAACAGCCTGCTCAGCGGCGGCCTGGCCTGCCCGGTGCCCACCGGCATCGCGGCGCTCATCGTGGGCAGCACGCCGATCACGCTGGTGACCATGGACCGCATGCAGACACGACGCGGACTGCCGCCGCTGCGGGTCATGCTGGGCATGGCCATGGGGCTCGCGGGCATCGTCACGCTGGTGGGCGGGTCGCTGCTGCAGCCGCACCCCGTGGCCGACGCCGCCGGCAGCCGCATCGGCGGCTCCGAGCTGATCGGAGCGCTCATGATCCTGACCAGCACGCTCTTCTGGGGCGCGGGAACCATCCTGGGCCGCACGCGCCCGCAGCCTCGCAATCCCATGATCGGCAGCGCCATGCAGATGCTGGCCGGCGGGATCATGCTGCTGCTGGCCAGTGCCTGCGTGGAGCCCTGGCGACCGGTGCTGGAGATTCCTCTGGCCGACCGCACCTGGCTGGCGGTGCTGTTCCTGGTGTTCGGCGGTTCGCTCATGGGCTTCTCCTCGTACATGTGGCTGGTGCGTCACACGAGCGCCGCGGCGGTGGCCACCTACGCCTACGTGAATCCGCTGGTGGCCATGCTGCTCGGATGGCTCTTCCTCGGGGAGCGGCTGCAGGCGAGCACGGCCGTGGCCGCCCTGCTCATCCTGGGTGGCGTGGTGCTGATGCAGCTGGCCAGGAAGGGACACGCGGGACACCATTCGGCCGCCCACGCCCCAAGGACGGAAGCGACCACGTGAGGGCGACCGAGCCGCTCCGGATCGATCGCGTGCGGAACGGCCTTGGCCTGGTGGCCAACCGCGCCTTCGCCGCCGGCGCCCTGATCACCCCTCTCCGCGGCCGCGTGGTGAGCGCCCGCTCCGTGTGGCGCTGGTGGGACAGCGACCCGCGGCGCGCCGCCAACTGCATCCGCTTCGACGCGGATCGATACCTGGACCCCAGCGGCGCATGGGGCGAGTTCGCCAACCACGGCTGCAGGCCCAACGCCGCGATCATGCGCGAGCGCGGGCGGCTGGTGCTTCGGTCGCTGCGCCTGATCCGCGCCGGCGACGAGGTGCTGCACGACTACAGCACGCTGCTGGGAGCCGACGACGTGTGGACCATGCGATGCAACTGCGGCGCCCGGGCCTGCCGAGGGCGCGTGCGGCGGTTCGACCGCCTGCCCGAGCCGACGCTGCGGCGCTACCGGTCCAGGGGTGCCATCCCCGGGTTCATCCTGCGCACCGCCACCCGGTGAGCCCGTCCATCACACCGCGAAGTACTTCGCCTCGGGGTGGTGCACCACGATCGCGCTGGTGCTCTGCTCCGGGTCGATCTGCCAGTTCTCCGTCAGGCGGCAGCCGATGCGCTCGGGCTTGAGCAGCCGGAACAGCTTCTCCTGATCGCTCATGTCGGGGCAGGCCGGATAGCCGAAGCTGAAGCGGCTGCCTCGGTACTTCTGCGTGAACAGCTCCTTGATGCGCGGGCTGTCGTCGTGGCCGATGCCCAGCTCGGCGCGGATGCGCTTGTGCCACAGCTCGGCCAGCGCCTCGGCGCACTCCACGCCCATGCCGTGCAGGTAGAGGTACTCGGTGTACTCGTTGCGCTCGAACAGCTGCCTGGCGCGGTGGCTCACCTCCACGCCCATGGTCACGCAGTGGAAGGCCACCACGTCGCGCTCCCTCTCGCTCCGCGGGCGGAAGAAGTCGCTGATGCACAGCCGCTGCCGGCCGCCCTGACGCGGGAAGCTGAATCGCTCCAGCTCGCGCTCCGGATCGGCCGGATCGAACACCACCAGGTCGTTGCCCTCGCTGGCGCACGGGAAGAACCCGTACACCACCGCGGGCCGCAGGATGTGCTCGGCCCTGCACTGCACCTTCAGGCGGTCGAACACCTCCTGGGCCTTGTCCTCGAGCTTCGCGTAGTCGGCCTCGCTCAGGTCACCCCGCTTGAAGCCCCACTGGCCGCGGAAGAGCGCCGTGGTGTTCACGAAGGGGTAGATCTCGTCGAGATCGATCGACTCCACCAGCCGATCGCCCCAGAACGGCGGCTTCGGCACGGGCAGGTCGCTGCGCACGTCGCTTCGC
Source organism: Planctomycetota bacterium (assembly GCA_009926815.1). Classification (GTDB taxonomy): domain Bacteria; phylum Planctomycetota; class Phycisphaerae; order Phycisphaerales; family SM1A02; genus SYAC01. The sequence goes on along the minus strand of RFOC01000099.1, from coordinate 2,879 downwards.
TCGGGCGCGGTGGCCGTGGCGGTTGAACCGCCCTCGAGCCGCTGCCCCACCTTCGCGTCCACCTCGGCACGCTTGGTCAGGCGAGCCTGCACCTCGGCGTCGATGCGACCCAGCTCGCCGCGCGCCATCGCCTCGCACACCGCCAGCCCCTCGAACGCGTCCTTGCCGTAGTACAGCGGTCCCTGATACACGCCGCGCAGGTGGCTCTCGCAGTAGTGCCGCGTGAGCGCCGCGCCCCCCAGCAGCACCGGCACCGTGACGCCCAGGGCGTTCAACTCGCGCAGGTTCTGCTCCATGATGGTCACGCTCTTCACCAGCAGGCCGCTCATGCCGATGCAGTCCGCGCCCGAGCTCCGCCAGGCGTCCACGATCTGCTGCAGGCTCTGCTTGATGCCGATGTTGTGCACCTTGAAGCCGTTGTTGCTCAGGATGATGTCGACCAGGTTCTTGCCGATGTCGTGCACGTCGCCGGCCACCGTGGCCAGCACCATGCTCGCCTTGGGCTTCTCGGCCACGCCCGACCGGGCCATGTGCGGCTGCAGGTGCGCCACGGCCTTCTTCATGACGCTGGCGCTCTGCAGCACGAACGGCAGCTGCATGGTGCCCGCCGCGAACAGGTCGCCCACGGTCTTCATGCCGGCGAGCAGGTGGTCGTTGATGATGTCGAGCGGCGGATACTTCTCGAGCGCGGCATCCAGCGACGCGTCCAGCGCCGTGTCGTCGCCGTCCACGATGTGGCGCTGCAGGCGCTCCTCGATGGGCAGGTCCGCCAGGCCCTTCCGCTCGGTGACCTGCTCCACGCCATCCGGGAACAGCCCGATGAAGTGCAGCAGCGGGTCGAAGTCGGCGGGCTTGCCCTCGGGCCGCTCGGCGCCGCGTCGATCGAGGATGAGCCACTCCGCCGCCTCCCACTGCTCCCGCGGAATGCGGTTGCTCGGCAGCAGCTTGCTGAAGTGCACGATGGCGGCCGTGAGACCCCGCTGCCGGGCGTGGTGCAGGAAGACGCTGTTGAGCACCGCGCGGGCGGCGGGCTTCAGGCCGAAGCTGATGTTCGAGAGCCCCAGCAGGATGCCGCACGCGGGAAACCGCCTCGCGATGAGCTCGATGCCCTGGAGCGTCTCCAGGCCCAGCCTGCGATCGTCCTCGTTGCCGGTGGCGATGGTGAAGGTGAGCGGATCGAACAGCAGGTCACTCTCATCCAGCCCCCACTTCCGCGTGTAGAGATCGTGAATCCGCTCGGCGATGGCCAGCTTGCGCTCGGCGGTCTTCGCCATGCCGGCCTGCGGATCCTCGTCGATGGTCAGGGCCACGCACGCCGCCCCGTACCGCTTCAGCAGCGGGCACACGCGGTTCATGCGCTCCTCGCCATCCTCCAGGTTGATGCTGTTCACGATGCATCGACCCCCCGCTCGCTTCAGGCCTTCCTCGAGCACGCCGGCCTCGGTGCTGTCGAGCATGAGCGGCGCGTTCACCTGCCGCACGATCCGGCTGGCCACCTCGCCCATGTCCTTCACGCCGTCACGGCCCACGAAGTCCACGCAGAGATCGACCAGGTGGCTGCCGTCCCGCATCTCCTCGCGCGCCATGCCCACCAGCTGGTCCCACTGCTCCTCGTCGAGCAACCGCTTGAACTTGCGGCTGCCGTTGGCGTTGGTGCGCTCCGCCACGATCAGGAAGCTGTTGTCCTGCCTGAACTCGGTGAAGCCATACAGGCTGCTGCAGCCCGGCGGCTGCGGCGTGACCGCGCGGGCCACGCGCGACCGACGCTCCCCCACCACGCCACGGAGGGCGCGAATGTGCTCGGCGGTGGTGCCGCAGCAGCCACCGACCAGGTCCACCTTGAACTCCTCCACGAAGCGTCGCATGGCCTCGGCGAAGCCCGCGGGCTGCAGCGGATACTCGGTCCGACCCTCCACCAGCACCGGAAGTCCGGCGTTGGGCACCACGCTCACCGCGCGGTCCCAGTGCCTGGTCAGGTACGCCACGTGCTCGGCCATCTCCACCGGGCCGGTGGCGCAATTCAGGCCCAGGCTGGCGATCGGGAAGGGCTTGAGCGCGTTCACGACCGCGGCCATGTCGCTGCCCAGCAGCATGGTGCCGGTGGTCTCCATGGTCACGCTGACCAGCAGGGGAATGTCCTCGTGCGAGAGGTTCCGCTCCGCCAGCGCATCCAGGCACGCGTTGATGGTGCACTTCACCTGCAGCAGGTCCTGGCAGGTCTCGATCAGGAAGCAGTCCACGCCGCCATCGATGAGGCCGCGGGCCTGCTCGCGATACGAGTCGAGCATCAGGTCCCACGTGGTGTTGCCCAGCGTGACCAGCTTGGTGCCCGGGCCCATGCTGCCGGCCACGAACCGCGGCCGATCCTTCGTGGCGAACCTTTCGCACGCCGCGCGCGCGATCTCGGCGCCGCGCCGGTTCAGGTCGCGGGTCCACGCCACCATCTCCGGGTCGAACTCGGCACCGACGAGCTTGTTGGAGCCGAAGGTGTCGGTCTCCACCACGTCGGCGCCCGCCGCCAGGAAACCCTCGTGGATCCGCTGGATCACGTCGGGACGGCTGCGGACCAGGATGTCCGTGCAGTTGTCGCGGCCGAGATAGTCGGCGGGACCGCAGTCCGGGCAGGCGTGGATGCTGGTGCCCATGGCCCCGTCGATCACGAGCACCTGCGAGCGGAGGGCGTCAAGGAAGCGGCTGGCCATGTCGCGGGAAGGTACGGCGATGGGCCTCTCCTTTCAACCGTCCATCCGGATATATGGATGGCTACGGTCGGCAACCTCCGGTGGCTGCGAATCAACGTCCGAGAAATGTTCGGCGGCGAAGGAGCAATTTCCGATTTCGTTGCCATGGAAACCGGATCGGGCCCCCGCCGGCGGCCG
>RFOC01000098.1 GCA_009926815.1 Planctomycetota bacterium | reverse complement strand
GATCCAGTCCCCCGCGCCCTCCGCGACAGCTGGCATCGAACGACAGCCCGACGGATCGTTGAGATTGGATGGGCGCTTCACGGTCACCGGATCGGGCAGCGAGCAGGATCCCTTCGTCATTGGCTGGCCACTGCTGGCCAGCGCGGCCGAGACGATGGATGCCGGCGCGGGGCGGGTGGCTCCGCCGCCGCACATCATGTTCCTGAACGGCCAGTGGGTGCGGATCAGCGCCTTCCTGGCGCCCCCACTCTGGGGCGAGCGAACCAGCGAATTGCTGGCCATGAAGAACCGGTGGGATGGCTGCTGCATCGGTCTTCCACCAACGCCCTTCGATTGCATCGAGGCCACGCTGGCGGAGCCGATCAAGCTGGGCGCCAGGCACAGCATCAGCTTCGGCACCGTGCGAGGACGGCTGGTGGTGGAGCCCTTCGCGGCAGGCAACTTCCTGATCGGGCTGTACCGTTTGGAAGCGGCCGGTGTGGACCAGATGAAGGGTGGGTGAATGCTTCTCCGGCCGCAGGCCGCAACCTGCCGGCCATGGCACACTTCCCCCATGCTCCGCATCGGTCCGCTGACGCTCGAAACACCCCTGCTGCTGGCGCCGATCGCGGGCCACTGCGATCTGGCGTTCCGGATTCTCTGCCGCGAACAGGGCGGCGTGGGCCTGGCGAGCACCGACCTGCTGAACTGTCACGCGCTGCTGCGCGAGACCGGCCGCAGCATGGAGCTGGCCAGCACCAATGGACTCGACCAGCCGTGCGGCATGCAGCTCTACGGCAACTGGACCGACCCGCTGCCCGAGGCGGCCCTCTGGGCCATCGAGCATGGTGCCCGCCTGATCGACATCAACATGGGCTGTCCGGTGGACAAGGTGGCCAAGCGCAATGGCGGTTCGCTGTTGCTGTGCGAACCAGGCCACACCGTGCAACTGGCCGAGCGCATCGTGCGGGCGGTGGAGCGTCACTCCAATGGACGGGTGCCCGTCACGGCCAAGGTTCGGCTCGGCTGGGATCCCGAGCGGTTCGTGGCCCCGTCGCTGGCCCGTGACCTGGAACAGGCAGGCATCGCGGCAGTGACCGTGCACGGCCGCTTCACCTGCCAGCTGTTCAGCGGCGAGGCGGACTGGAACCGCATCGGCGAGGTGGTGGCCGCGGTGGACCGCATTCCCGTGATCGGCAACGGCGACATCACCGAGGCGGAGCATGTGCCCGCTCGCATGCGCCAGAGTGGCTGCGCGGGCGTGATGATCGGGCGGGGCGCCCTTCGCACGCCCTGGGTGTTCCGTCAGGCGTGGCACCTTCTCCGGACGGGCCAACCATGCCCGGAACCCTCCTTCAACCAGAAGTGTCGGACCATCCTTCGGCACCTGGACCTGCTCGACCGCTACATCCCCGGCCGGCACGCGGTGGACACCATGCGGAAGAGGATCAGCTGGTACGGCAAGACCATGGGCCACATCAAGCCCCTGAAGGAGGCCATCCGTCTTGCCACAAGCACCCAGGCCATGCGGGATGCCATCGGTCCCTGGATAACGCCGGAAAGGGACGTGGTTACCGGTGTTTCACACGGGGCCCACGCTCCCATCGAGTGAATTTTCCCGGGGGTATGCAACAGGTCTTGGGGAGCCTCGCGTAAGGACTTGTGGAGGGAGGAGGTCCGGTCCATCCGAACCGCCTCTGGGAGAGTGGCCACCCGGCTCGTGCCTGGTGGGCTGGTTCTTATTTGTTCAAAGAGGCGGCCTCAGGGTGAGGTTCTGTGCCTCGTGGAGGGCGGGAAATGGGAACTCATCATCGAAGAGCGGGAATCGGTCTGCTGTCGCTTGCCTCCGTCGTGGGGCTTGCCGGGTCAGCCAGCGCCGCTGTGGTTTCGGTGTCCAAGGTTGTCACCAACACCCGAAGCACTGCTCAAACCTTCGTCTACGAGGCCTCGATCACTGCGTCCGAGAACATCGACTCGGCTGGGATCTTTGGCTCCTTCTCGCTGGTCGTCAGCGATTTCAACCGGAACGGCGTCATGGCTGCCTCCACGGTGGCCGGAGACCTTTATTCGGGCTGGCTCGGCTCCACCCGGGTGAAGTCCTTCGTGCCCTCCACTTCTGGAGGCCCCGCGGGCAGTTTCCAGCTCTCGGCCGCAGCCAATCAGCAGAACTTCTTCACGGCCGCCTTTGGCACCGAGACCGCACCTGAAGTCCTGGCCTCGTCCGTGAAGATCGGCGACGAGATCCGGGTCCGGTTCGAGTTCGTGCTCTCGGCTGGTGACCAGGCCGCCGTTTCAGGGCATTTCAACGTGGTGGACATGTCAGCAGTCCCCGGACCAGGTTCGGCCGCCCTTCTGGGTCTGGCCGCGGGCATCCGGGGCCGCAACCGTCGGAGGACCGAGAACGATTGATCCGGGTCTTTTCCATGATGGCGGCTTTTCATTCCGCGTCTGGAACCGACCTTGGACTGTCGATTCGCACCAGCGCTCGCTGAGGCGAATCCAAATCAAGGAGAGGGAAAGATGCACGCCTATTCCATTCTGCCAGCCCTGACCATCGGGCTCACCACGAGCGCCCTTGCGGGACCGCTCCTCACCGTGGCCGCCTCGGTGACGGGCTTCGCCACACAGACCAACCTTTCCAACGGCCTGCCCACGGACGATCCGGGTCGCTACAACTACGTCGGTGGCCTGACTGCGGGCCCAAGCCGATCGTGGTTCATCGACTGGGACCTGGTGGGTGATGACACGGGTGCCCTGCCTGGAGCCACCTTCATCACCAACGGCTTCACCATCACCAATGCCGGGGCGACCAGCCGAACCTTCGACATCGTGGTGGCCTTCGACTCGCCGGTCACGGCCAGTGCAGGTGCCAACCAGCTCAGCTGCTTCGCCAACCTCTCGGGCACGCTCACGTCGGATCGCGGTGGCACGGCGTCCCTGACGTCAGCGGCTCCAAGCCTGTGGCAGGGTCAGATCAACGGCGTGACCAAGGTCTCGCTGAATCCGGTCGTGCCGACCACCACCTCGACCACCTTCTTCGGACCAGCCAGCAACACCTGGACGGGACTCATCCCCAACGGCCCCAACGTGCAGACCGTGGGCTACCGGATGCAGTTCACGCTGTCCGGCTACAGCACCGTGCAGTTCTCCGGCCTCTGGAGCGGCACCGTGGTGCCCGCGCCTGGCGCGCTCGCCATCCTGGCGGCAGCCACTGGCCTGGGCATGAGCGGCCGGAGGCGATCGAACGCCTGATTTCGAGACCTCGGTCGCTGGTGCCAGGGAGCGCCGCGATCGGAAGTGAACCACTCCCCGTTGCGACCCGAGCCTTCCTTCGAGAAGGCTCGGATCGTTTTTCAGCCCTTGGGTGCCTTCAGTTCCTTCGCCTGGGGAAGGTCCTCGATGCGCGAGAGGCCGAACACCTTCAGGAATTCCGTGGTGGTTCCGTAGAGCATGGGGCGGCCCAGTTCCTCGGCCCGTCCGGTGATCCGGATCAGCCGCCGCTCAAGCAGGCTCTTGAGCACCTCGCCGCACGCCACGCCGCGGATGGCCTCGAGTTCGGATCGAAGCAGCGGCTGTCGATAGGCGATGATGGCCAGCGTCTCGAGTGCCGCGGGCGTGAGGCGGCCCTGGGCTCGCAGACCCCGAACCCGGGCGAGCAGAGGACCAAAGGCGGGCAGCGTGAGCAGCTGGAACCCACCAGCCAAGCGCTCGATCCGGAACGCGCGACCCTGCGACTGATACTGGGCGTTGAGCGACTCGATGGCCTCGCGCACCTGCGCGGCCGCGGAATCCTTGCCCTTGCCGGTGACCTTCAATCCCAGCATCTCCACCAGCTTCTGTTCGGTGACGGGGCGATCGTTGGTCAGCAGCACCGCCTCCACTCGAAGGCCCAGCGGCTGGTCGGCACACGGGACGGCCGGCGGCTCGGCCTGCGGGGCCTGCACGCCTTCCATCGCTTCGGTGGCTTCCGTGCCGCTCATTGAAGCTGGATCAGTTCCTGCGGCCGCGGCTGGCCGCGACCTTGGCTTGGGCGAGAGCCTGGGCGCGCTCGGCGGTCTCGCGGGCCGCGGGCGTCGTGCCCGCGCCACTGACCGCCTTCACGTTGGCCTGCTGAAGCTCGGTCACCGCGGACTTGCCATCGATGGACTCGGCCGCGATGGCACTGTCCGCCAGCAGCGTGAGCGTGTCACCCTGCATCTGGGCGAAGCCGCCATCCACGACCATGGTGGTGCTGCCCTTGGCGCCATTCACCGTGAGCATGCCGGTGCCCAGTCGGGTCAGGAACGGGCTGGCCCCGGGCATGACGCCCTTCTGGCCGTCGAAGGCCTGGAAGGAGACGTAGGTGGCTTCCGCGTCGAGGGCGACGCTGGAGGGGGTGACGACGGAGCAGCGGAGTGTGTTGGCCATGGGTGCCTCGAAGGGCGGAATGGTAGCAGGCCGCAGGATTTGGCCCATTTCACCGCGGCGGGCCATGGAGGGCCAGGGCGAAGTTCCGCCAACGCGGGTCGGTGCTGACCTCCTGGCCAAGCACCGGCCCGAGCCACGGTGGAATGGGCACGGGATGGTCCTCCGAGGGCAGCTCGACCTCGGCCATCCAGAGCGGCCAATCGAGGAATTGGTCCACTTCCCACGTGAGTTCGCCCTCGCGGACGCGGTGCCGGATCTTGCGCACCCGTCGACCCGCCGTGCGTGGCCACAGCCGCTCGAAGTCCATCGATGTCAGGTCGCGCTCGATCTCCTGACGCACCACGCCGGTGCCTCGCTTCACGGTGTGCAGGAGCGTCACGCTCCGGTCCGGATGCTCGATCCGACGGAGACGACCCTCCGCACCATCCGGATCATCCGTGCCGTGGTCCGGCAGGTAGCCCTGCTCGATGGTCCAGATCTGGGCGTGGGCCGGCAGGCTGGGCGGCGCCGTGAGCAGCCAGACCCGCTCGATCTCCAGCGGAGCGCCGCTCATCGCGTGACGCCGGCGGCGCCGCGTGCCGCGTCCGTCCACTCGGCCACCAGGGCGGCCAGGGCCAGCCGGGGATTCACGTTGCCGCGCACGTTCTCGTCGAATCGCTCGATGCACTCGATGGCACCCAGCGCATGCGCCATGCCCGCCGCGTCATCGGCCAGCGAGGCCGCCGCGAGGCGTTGCCGCAGGTGCAGCCCCGCCATGCGCGCCACGATGGCCAACCCCAGGCGGTTCGCGGCCTCCTTGCTGGCGTACTCGTTCGCCTTCACGATGGTCTCCGCCAGGTCCGCCGCCCGGTCATGCAGCCGCTCCGCCAGCCCACCCGGGAACGCGCCTCGGTCCATGCGCGCGAAGTCGGGCTGGAAGTCGCCCCACCACGCGTGGAGTCCCTGCTCCGCCGCGCTCATCGCCGCGCCCGGGCTGCCCTCGGCGAACTGCAGGATCCAATCTCGCTCCGCGCCACCGCAGGCCAGTTCGCCACGAGCGAGCCAGGCCTGCATGCCCGCGGGATCCAGGGGGCCGAAGGCCACCTGCTGGCCACGACTCCGGATGGTGGGCAGCAGACGGTCCAGACGCGTGGTCAGCAGCAGGATGTAGGTGCGCGGCGGCGGCTCCTCCAGGGTCTTGAGCAGCGCATTCTGGGCCTCGGCCTCCAGCAGTTCCGCCTCGTCGATCACGAACACCTTGCCCTGGCCGCGCGAGGCCGTCCGGAAGGCCGCCGCGTCATGCATGCGCCCCTCGCCATCGGTGCCTCCGATGAGCGTCTCGCGCAGCAGGTCGAGCGGAATGTTGAGCTGCTTGCGCTCGCGCAACTCGCGGTTGGCGCTGTGACGAGCCAGCTCCTTGTGGATGACCGTGAAGTCCGGGTGCGTGCCGGCCCGGAGCAGTTCGCCCTCCTCCGTGCCTGATGGCGGGGCCAGCGCCTCCCGCTCCGCCGGACCTGCGGCGGGATCGAGCACCAGACCCGCGAAGAGCCTCGCCGCGAGCATCTTGCCCACGCCGCGCGGCCCATGCAGGATCCAGGCGTGATGCACGCGTCCGCCCGCCAGCGCGCGACCCAGGGCCCGCACCGCACCCGACTGGCCCAGCAACGGCGAGAGGAGCCGGCTCATGGCGGGATCTCGATCAGCACCGCGGGCTGCGGCAGAGGCGGCGTGCCCGGAGGCGAACCCTTCTGCGGCGGCTGGAGCAGTTCCTCGCCGTTGACCAGCATGGTCGGGTGCTGGCGGAAGATGCGTTCCACGGGCGGGCTGAAGAGCGTGCTCCGCGGGTCGTAGGCCGTGCTGTCGAAGACCCCCACGGTGACGATGCTGGTTCGCTTGTCCTCGTCATGCCGCACCCAGGCGTCCTCGCCCTTCATGCGAAGCATGCGCGCATGGGCCTCGGCCTTGGCGCGGATCTCGTCCATGCTGAGCGTGTTGCTCTCGAAGTCGCTCCACATGGCCACCTGCACCGTGAAGAGCGGGTTGACCTTGGGGAACCGACGGCGCGCGTTGGCCAGGTCCAGGGGCCCCGAGGGTTCACTGCTGGTCTGCACTCGGCTCAGGTAGACGCGGGCGAAGGGCTTGGCGCGGCCATCCGGCGAGAGTTCCTTCACCTTCTCCAGGACGGCCTTGGCCGCCGGATCCTGGGGCCCGGCGAACTGGCCCACCATGACCACGGATCCCCGGGGCGTGCTGCGAACGTACGCCTCGGCCAGTTCCGGATAGGCCTGGGCGAAGCGATCGCGGGCCATGCCCGCCACCTTCTCGTGACCGTCATCGCCGAAGGTGGCCAACACCACCCCCCAGCGGCCCTGCCCGGGCTGGGCCGGTGCCGGTTCACCGGGCTTGGTGGGCTTCGATCGCTCCCCCGCCGGGGCTCCCGGGATGCCCACGCCGGGCACGGTCCGCCGCTGCTCGAAGGCATTGCCGTCCACCTCCTCGGCGGGATCCATGAGCTGGCGGCCGGGATCCTCGGGGGAAGGCGAGGAAGGCGGCTTGGCAGGAGCCGTCTGGCCCGCCGCCGGAGCCTGAAGGACCAGCGCCAGCACGGCCCAAACCGCCCCGAGGGGACGGCCCGGGAGGGGTCCCAAGGTCATGCGGATGCGGGCCTTGGGAAAATGTGCACTGGTGCGGGAATCGTTCAAGCGCTAGCCTTCGGTATTCCGATGCTACCCGGCGGTCGCGGCGTTTCGCGATCACCAGTCCATCCCTGCCGCAGGACGCGGAAGGCCAGTTGCCGGAGTCGGTCCAAAGGATCTGGACCACCTCGGTGCGGAGTGTGTCATGTCGGAAGTGAACCCCATCGCAGGCAATTCCGGAGCCCCCATGCCCTCGTCCGTCGGACGGGTGAAACTGGAAGCCACCGCCGCGTCGGCGGCGCCAGGCACCCAGGCGACCTCGCGCATGCAGGGACAGGACCGGGTCGAACTGTCCGACCACGCCAGGCATCTGGAGCGTCTCCGTCAGCTTCCGGATGTCCGTCAAGGCAAGGTCGAGGCGGCCAAGGCGGCCATCGCCGATGGCATCTACGAATCACCGGACCGCCTGCGGGCGGCCCTGCTCCGCATGCTCGACGACATCGAGGGCGGCTGAGACCCGAAGGACATCCCGAGACCGATCGCCAAGGGCCCAACGGGGGCCCTTGGCTG
>RFOC01000097.1 GCA_009926815.1 Planctomycetota bacterium | reverse complement strand
GCACCATTGAGGTCCGTGCCGCTGCTGGCCGCGGTGGGTGACGTGTTGGCGTTCTTCTCGGTGGAGGTGACCATGAGTCGCACCGACGCGGTCGGCACGCCGAGGCACTCCGCCACGATGGCCGCGATGCGCGCGTTGACCCCCTGCCCCATCTCCACGGCTCCGGTGGACACCTGCACCGTGCCGTCGCGGTGCACGTTCACCAGCGCATTCGCCTGGTTCAGGTGCCGCGTGGTGAACGAGATGCCGAACTTCACCGCGGTCATGGAGAGGCCACGCGGGTTGTTGGCGACATGCGCGTTCCACCGCACGATGTCGGCCCGCCGCCGGCGGTACTCGCAACGGGTCTCCAGGGCATCGAACATCGCGGGAAGGCAGTTGTTCTCCACCTGCTGGCCGTAGTGCGTCACGTCCCGTCCCGGCGCGTACACGTTCAGGCGCCGGACATCCAGGGCATCCCTGCCAACGGTCCGGGCCACGTCCTCCAGGATCGACTCGATCATGGCCACGCCCTTGGGGCCGCCGAAGCCGCGGAACGCCGTGTGCGGATGGTGGTTGGTGCGGCACACCTGCCCGCGCACGTGCACATGCGGGATGAAGTAGGCGTTGTCGCAGTGCAGCAGCGCCCGCTCCATGATCGCCGTGGACAGGTCGGCGTAGGCACCGCCATCGGAGTGCAGCTGCGCCTTCAGCGCCAGCAGGCGGCCCTCGCCGTCGAAGCCCGCCTCGTAGCGGATCTGGAAGGGATTCCGCTTGCCGGTGATGATCATGTCGTCATCCTTGCTGATCGCCAGCCGCGCTGGCCGGCCGCTCCTGCGAGCGATCAGCGCCGCGTATGCCGCGATGGGCGCCGCCTGCGACTCCTTGCCGCCGAAGCCACCGCCAAGCCGCCGCGCGATGCAGACCACGTCGGCGAAGGAGACCCCCAGCGCCTCCGCCACCACGTGCTGCGTCTCGGTGGGGTGCTGCGTGGACGAGTGCACCTCCATGGGACCGTCGTGCCGCGGGTACGCGATGGCCGCCTGGCTCTCGAGGTAGAAGTGGTCCGCGCCCTCGATGATCACCGTGCCCGAGAGCCGGTGCGGCGCCGCGGTCAGCGCGGCGTCGGCGTCGCCGCGGCAGATCGAACGCTCCGATCCGATGAAGGCCTTGGCCGCCACGGCCTCATCGATGGTCCGAATGGCGGGCAGCCTCTCCCACTCCACCTGCACCGCGGCCAGGCCCTTCGCAAGGGCCTCGCGCGTCTCCGCGCCAAGCACCGCGACCACCTCGCCGGCGTACTGCACCTCGCTCTCGGCCAGCAGTGGCTGGTCCACGATGATGCTGCCCCAGAGGTTGTGGGCCACGTCCTTCGCGGTCACGCCGCAGACCACGCCCGGCACGGCCATCGCAGCGGCCAGATCCAGTCGCTTCACGCGGGCTCGCGCGAGGGGGCTGTAGACAAGCCCGCAGAGGAGCTCGCCGGGCAGCATGGGTCGGTCATCCACGTACTCGCTGCGCCCCGTGACGTGCGTGCGCGACGAATCATGGGGCTCCGAGCCAGGGTCCGGCAGGACCGTGGCGCCCACGCGTGGCTCGCTGGCGTCAGCCATGGAGCACCTCGCCCGCGAACTGCCGGAACAGGTTGGCCGCCAGCACGCTGCGATAGGCGGCAGTGCCGCGCACGTCCGACAGCGGACGGATGGATCGCCCGATGAGCTGCGCGACCTCCTCGGCCCGGGCGGCGCTGAACTCGCCCACCAGCGCCCGCTCGACCTCGGGCATGCGGATGGGCGTGGCCGCCACGCCACCGTACGCCACGCGGGCCTCGACGATCTGGCGGGGCCCGCGGCCGCGCTTCCCCTGCCAGGTGACGGCATAGGCCGCGCTGACCGTGCTGATGTCCAGGTCCTTCCGCTGCGAGACCTTGAGCAGGCGCAGGGTCTGCTGCGGCGGGGTGCGATCGAAGGTGACGTGGGTGATGATCTCGCCGGGCTGAAGGGCCAGCTGCCGATAGCCGCGATAGAGCTCGGTCATGGGAATGGCCCGCTTCTGCAGCGGTCCCTGGCCACCGGGCCGGCTGGCCACGTGCACCTGGGCACCCGCCACCAGCAGGAACGGCAGCGTGTCGCCGATGGGCGAGCCCGTGGCGATGTTGCCGACCAGCGTGGCCACGTTCTTGATCTGCGGCGAGGCGAAGAGGTCGAGGAAGCGGGAGAACTCGGGGACCGCATCCTCGCAGAGGTGTCGCAGTCGGGAGAGCGACACGCGGGCCCCCACATGCACGCCGGTCCGAGTCAGTCGGGACTCGTGCACTTCGGGCACCAGGTGAAGGCTCAGCATGGCCCGGGGCATCGGGCGGCCCTTGTTGATGGGCACGCCCAGATCGGTGCTGGCCCCCACCACCCGCAGGTCCGGATGCTTGGCGGCGAAGGTGCACGCCTCACGCAGCGTGACGGGCGCGAAGAAGCGGAGCCCTTCGTGCTCCAGGTGCATGGATTCGGCCTGCGCGGCGCGAGCCGCGGCGATGGCCGATGTCGTGGCGTACCGCGGCCCGACCGCATGCCGCTCCGACGCCCGGACGGTGCAGGCCGCCTCCACGATGGGGGCGTAGCCCGTGCAGCGGCAGAGGTTGCCGGTGAGATGGTTGCGGGCGCATCGGGCATGCACCGGCCCGGGGCCGTGCTGCTCGAGCATGCCGCTGATGGCCATCACGAATCCCGGCGTGCAGAAGCCGCACTGGCTGCCGTGGCAGCGGCGCATGGCCTCCTGCGCCGGGGCCAGATCCTCACCCACCTGCATGCCCTCCACCGTGACCACATGCGATCCGTCCATCTGCGCCACCAGCGCAATGCAGCTGTTCATGGCGTCGAACCTCGGCGGGGACGCCTCGCCCGGCACCTCGCGTGCGCGAAGCACCGTGCATGCCCCGCAGTCGCCCTCGGCGCAGACGATCTTGGTGCCCGGCAGTCCCCTTCGCTTCCGGAGCCAGTCCGCCAGCATCATGAAGGCCTCATGGCCGCGCACCTGGCAAGGCACGCCATTCACGTGCAGCAGTGCATGGTCACGCATCAGCCGAGAGTCTATCGGCCCGATCGGCCTCAGTAGCGGATCTTGGTCGCGCTGGCCTGCCAGTCCCGGAACGCGGCCAACGCCTCGTCGCGCAGCATCTGCCGCATGGGAATGCGACGATGCGCCGGGTCACGGGCGAACTCCTCGTAGATGAACTGGTCGTCGAACTCGATCTCCGCGGCATCCACCTTGGTGTTGGCGAAGTGAATGCGATCGAGCCGTGCCCAGTAGATGGCCGCCAGGCACATGGGACAGGGCTCGCAGCTGGTGTAGATCTCGGCGCCCGAGAGGTCGAAGGTGCCCAGTCGGGCGCACGCATCCCGGATGGCGGTGACCTCGGCGTGCGCGGTCGGATCGTTGCTGGCGGTGACGCGATTGGCCCCCTCGCCGACCATGCGGCCATCCTTCACGATCACCGCGCCGAACGGGCCGCCACCGCGCCTCACGTTCTCGCGGGAGAGCTCGATCGCCCGGCGCATGAAGGCCTGCGCGTCGCTCATGCCCGGGCTTCCATGACATGGATGCGGTTCATGCCGCCGTCAGGGTACGCGGTCACCCGGACCTGGTCGCACGCCGCCCGCTCGGTCACGGTCCATTCCGCCACGTTGCCCGCGAACGCCTTCACCGGCGTGCGGGGCACCAGCGTGACCCATCGCTGGCCTGCCCGCCCCTCCACCAGCAGTTCGCGCGGGTTGTTGTTGACGAAGTGCGTGAAGTCCACCCGAATCCGGCCGATGCACGCGGCACGCCCCAGCGCCACGGTCACGTGCTCGCTGTGGCCCGGCTCGCGACTGCGCGCCGACTCCAGGCCATCGAACATGTGCAGCGGCGGCCAGGGCGAGATGACCTGCGCGGCCGGGCCATAGTGCTGGTTGCTGGCCTCGACCACGCGGCCCCCGAACGCGGCGCTGGCCAGGTCGCACCCGGGTTTCGAGGGACGAACCGGCCCCGCGAACGCGGGCGTGAGCGGCTTTCGCGTCTGCGCGTCGAACTTCGGGAACGGCCGGCACGGCTCGGCGAGCAGCCGATCGCGTTCGCGGGCGGGCAGATCCGCGTCGAAGAGCCCAAGCCGGGTCACGCCGCCATCCGGGAACATGGTCACCCGGATGCGCGGAAAGATCCGGCCCGGGGCGATGGATCGCATGGCATGCATGGCGTGACCCTGCAGCGACGTCCTGGCCACCACCGGCACCCACGAACGCGCAGCCTCGTCCCATCCATCCACCTCGATCGCCTGGGCCTGATTGCCCAGATGGAACCGGGTCGAGACCGTGAGCAGATCCACCGCCGCGGGCCGGGCCAGCCGAAGCACCAGGGTGTCGCGGCCAAGCGGGTTGTGCCGCACCGACTCCCAACTGTCCATCACCTTGCCCTGCCGGCCAAAGAGCGCCGGATCGAACACGGGCTCATGCGGCGAGACCAGGTTCTCCGCGCGAGCGAATCGCTGGTTGGTGACCGACTCCACCCGGGCTCCCACCGCCCGATTGACGGAGGCGAGCGGATCGAGGGGCCCGCGGTGAACGATGGCCTCCGGCAGGTCGGGCATGAACGCCTGGAACAGCAGGTCACGGTAGCCCACGTTCACGCGCTGTTCGGCCGGCACGGTCGCCGATGCGGAACCCTTCCCGACAAGCGACCCGTCGATCCCCGACACGCCCAGGCCCGACAGCAGCAGGCCGACGATCTCGGCGATGCAGGCCACGGCGCGTTCCTCGCCGGAGGCGCAGATCACCACGCCGGTGCCGGCATCCGGACCGCGGAAGCAGTGCACGAAGATCGCGCGGCATCCATCATTGGCCCCCTGGTGCACGGCGAAACGGTTGGCACCCGCCTCGATCGTGAACACGCCGAGCCCCATGTCGCAGCCCATGAAGGCGCGACTGCCGCGATCCACGCCATGCAGCATGCGCACCGCGGTGTCGTGGGCGATGGGACCACAGCCCTCGACGCGGTGGAACGCCTGCGTCAATGCCGAGAGGAAGCGCGAGACATCACCGGGCGAGGCCACGGCCCCCGCGGCGAACGCTGGGAACAGAAGTCGCCCGCCCTCGATCATGCGGCCATCGTCGGCGAAGCAGCATGCCACCTCGGGAACGGGTCTCGCCACCTGCTCGAACGAGGTGTTGCGCAGACCAAGCGCGTCGAGGAACGGCCGCGTCGCTTCCGCGATCGGACGGCCCGTGCGCTGCTGAACGAGGTGCTCCAGCACCATGAACCCGCCGCCTGAATACTGGAAGCGCGTGCCCGGCTCATTGACCACACCAACGGGTTCATAACGAAACAGCGGGTCTCCGCCGAGGAGCTGCAGCAGCGGCGGCAGCGTGCCCGTGGCCGGCACTCCATGCACGTAGTGCATGTTCAGCGCCTCATGGCGCATCAGATGGGCCACCTGCACCGCGTCCGCCCACCCCGGATGAGCGGCGTCGAGCGAACGAAGCCGGAAGACGGAGTCGCTGTCGGCGAGCAGCGGCTGCACGGGCGCCTCAAGCGGCACACCACTGGCCCGGAAATGCTCCATGGCGAAGCAGGACCCGATGGTCTTGCTGAGCGAGGCGATCTCGAAGGCGGTCGCCGGCGTGACCGGCTGGCCTGGCTCGCGCTCACCGAACACGATCGACTGCGGCTCGCCGCCGGCCACCGTGACGCTTGCGGAAAGCCCCCGCACGCCATGACGCGCGCACGTCTCGTGGACGCGGTCGATCACCCCATCGGCACCGAAGGCGGTCAGCCGCTGCCTCGCGATCGACCAGAGCGCCTCGCGTGCATGCTGCAGTTCCTGCTGCGGCGTGCCCTGCAGCCTGGTCTTGAGCGCCGCCAGCATCTCCTGGCCCGAGCGGCCCTTCGCCGCGATGAGGAACTTGAATCCGAACTTCTCCCGGTAGCGGCCTCCAAGGTCGCGAAGTTCCGCCTGCAGCGAATCCCCCGACACGCCAGCCTGCTCACTGGCGGCTCGGGCGTCAAGCGTGGCTCTCGCCTCGCCGATGTCACCGTGGAAACCGGCGGCCTCGATCACGTCCGCCGGAGTGAAGGCCATGACGGCGCGCTCGGCGGATGCCAGATCGAGGAACGGCATCGACATGCAGGCTCGCATGAGGGACATGGACCCGCAGGCGGTGAAGAGCGCGTGACAGCGGGCGACCGGTCGATCCATCGCGTACTTCACGGGCTCCACCGCGGCCGCGGCGGCGAGCGGATCCGACGAGGCCCGGATGGATTCCACGGTGAAGGGCAGCAGCAGCTCGGACGCGAACTCCACGGGTCGTTCCGCGGTCATCAACTGCAGCATCAGATGCATGGCCACCGGGTACCAGCGGCGCGTGCGATCGTCCCACTTCACCTGCACCGCCTTGCCGGGCGCCACGCGATCCTTCTGGATGAAGTGCATCTCCTCATGGGCGATGCGGACGAGATCCTCGATCTTCACCCGACCGTGCCGCACCTCGTGCCAGACCTCCCAGCGGCTGCGCTCGGTGGTGGCCAGGTCATCCATCACGCGCACCGGCACGCCATCGATGGCCGCGGGCAGCGCCACGCAGCCGTTGCCGCAGAGCCAGTCCGCCAGGTACTGCAGGCACTGGAAGCAGTTGTAGCGCACCTCGTCGGGGTGGTCGTTGGCGATGAAGTCGCTCGTCGGGCGGTCGGCCGCGATGAGCGCCCTCGCGTAGAGCGGATCATCGCGATCGAGGCTCGGAATGTCCGGCCCCAGGATGAAGTCGAGCATGGGCTGCCGATGCCGCTCGACCAGCAGCCCCCGCACCATCGCCTCGATCGGCGCCCGGTCCCCCGCCTGCAGCCGCTTCCATGCCTCGACCAGCGCCAGGCCCAGCCGCACGAAGTCCGGATGCGCCACCCAGAACCCGTGCAGGCCGCGCTTGAGCTGCGTGAACACGTCGCGCAGGAAGCCCCGGATCGCCACCTGGAAGGAATCGCCGTCGACGCGATTCTCGCTGGGCAGCACGCCGTACATGCCGCCGATCGAGATGCCGCCCCGCGGGCCGACCACGTTCGCCAGCATCTCGTGCGACGCCTTGATGTGCTTGATCACGATCTCGGGATCCGCCTTCACCGGGATCCGGTAGTTCGGATCCTCCTTCATCAGGCGCGCGGTGCTGGCCAGGTAGTCGTGCCAGCCCAGCGAGGCGCCGGCGAAGTACGGATGCAGCGCATCGATCATCTCGTTGAGCCGGAACACCGCACGCGGGTTCTCCAGCACCACGAGCAGGCGGATGCCGCCCGGCCGGTACTCGGCATGCCTCGCTTGCAGCAGCCGCTCGGCCTGCCGGAGCATGCCCGCCAGGTACGCGGCCTCCTCCTCGTTCTCGAGCTTGGGCACGTAGAAGGCCAGCGCCTCGGGGTTGCGCCAGTTCGCCACCAGATGCGTGGCGAAGTCGTAGAGGTGCAGCGGCAGCGGCTCGTCGCCTCGGAACAGGAACGGGCATGGCAGCGCCAGACCCGGAAAGCGCTTGATCGGACGCGAACGGCGGTCCGCGGCCAGCGCGTAGGCGCGGCGGACCTGCGCGGCGGGGTC
>RFOC01000096.1 GCA_009926815.1 Planctomycetota bacterium | reverse complement strand
ACGCCAGCCCGGCGCGAGGGCGGCAGCCACTGGCGACGGCTCGAGGACTTCGTGCCCGGTCCGGCGAACCAGCTCGCGCTCGATGCCGCCCGCCGCATGGCCGACGGCCACGAGACCGCACGCTGCCTGGTGGTGCATGGCGGCTGCGGCGTGGGCAAGACGCACCTGCTGCAGGGACTCTGCCAGGCGCGGCGCGAGCGCCTTCCGGGGAGCCGCATCCGCTACGTGCCGGCGGAGCAGTTCACCAACGAGTACATCCATGCGGTCCGTGCCGGCCAGGTGGATGGCTTCCGGCAGCGCATGCGGCGCGTGGACCTGCTGGTGATCGATGACGTGCACTTCCTGGCCGACAAGGCCGCCACGCAGAGCGAGTTCCTGCACACGCTGGATGCGCTGGACCTGTCCGGCGCGCAGGTGGCGCTGGCCAGCGACGAGCACCCGCGACTGATCCGCCGCTTCGGGCAGGCCCTGGTGAGCCGCATGCTGGCGGGCATGGTGGTCCGTGTGGAGAGCCCGGATCCGGCCACGCGACTCACGCTGGCGCAGCGGCTGGCGAGCCGGCGCGCCATGCGGCTGGCCGAGGAGGGCGCGCTGGCCATCGCGGAGCGCTGCGTGGGCGGTGCCCGGGAGATCGAGGGAACGCTGAGCCGCATCGACGCGCTTCGCGCCGTGAGCGGCGTGCAGGGACCCGTCTCGGCCGGCGAGGTCCGCGCCATCTTCCAGCAGGACGATGCGCAGCGCGGCTCGCAACCCGTCCGGCTTCCGGAGATCGTGGACGCGGTCTGTCGCACGCTGGGCACCGAGCCGGACCAGCTCCGCGCCGGTGGACGGCACCGCCGCGTGGCGCTGGCCCGCGGCCTGGTGGCGTGGCTGGCGCGCGATCTCACGGCCATGAGCTTCCCCGAGATCGCCCGCGGTCTCGGTCGCACGGCCCACTCCGCCGTGCATGGCGCCTGGTCGCGCGTGCAGGGACTGCTGGATGCCGATGCCCGCGTGGACGCGGGGCCCGCAGGCCCCATGGCCACGCGGGAACTGGTGGCGCGGCTTCGCCACACGCTCCGCGCATCCGGACGGCACTGAGCCCTTCGCTACACTTCGCGCATGCTCCCGCTGCGCGCGTGTCTCGTGTCCTTCCTGCTGGTCGTGGCGACCTCAGGCCGGGCGCAGGCGCAGCGGTTCGATCCCACCGAGGCGGCCATCCTGGCGTTGCGGCAGGCCGTCACGTTCCAGCCCAGCGGCGTGCAGCATCCGCGGCTGGTCGCGCTCCGAGCGCTGAAGGACCCCACGCTTGCACCCGTGTTCGAGGGATTGCTGGAGAGCCCGGAGGCACCCCTCCGCATCGATGGCTTCCTGGGACTCTCGGAGCTGGATGCGCAGCGCGGCGCGGATCCGGAGCGACTCCGAAGGCTGGGTGATCCGGCCCTGCGGACGGTCGCCATCACCGAGTGCCTCGGCCTCTCGCTGCTCAAGCCCGATGGCATCCGCGCCATGCTGGCGTGGGATGACCTGACGCCCTACGACCGCACGCTGCTGGTCGCCGAACTGCACCGGCTGGGTCAGCCGTGGGAGCTGGAACTGCTCCGCGACGCCCCCACCACCACCATGGCCGACGTGCAGGGGCTGGCGGCCCTGCTGGCGCTGCAGAAGGGGGACGACGCGGGCTGGAAGACCTTCGTGACCCGCCTGGGCGAGGCGTCCGAGTCCGATCGCCTGGATCTGATCACCCGGCTGGCCGATGCCTCGCGGCACTACGGCTTCACGGCTGCGGCAGGCCCGCTGCTGGATCTCACGCGCCAGAGCCGTGAACGGGATCGCATCGCGGCCATCGCGGCGGCGCTCCGGCTCGTGCCCAGCTCGGGCCGCGCGGCCCTGCTGGAACTGGCCCGATCCGACCGCACCACCCGCAACCTGGTGCAGTGCGGCCTGCTCATGCTTGCCGCGGACTCGGCCATGCAGGCCGAGGACTTCGAGTCCATCCGCAACGGCGAAGGGCTGCCGGACGACATCGCCGAGGCGGGCAGCCGGCTCCTCACCAGGGGTTCGGACCCCTCGCAGGCGCTTGCCTCACTCATGACTTCGGTGAACCGCCAGGTGTCCGAGTGGGCGGTCCGGCAGGCCGGCAAGCTGGAGGGCGACGCCCGCGCCCGCGTGCTGCTGCAGGCGATCGATCGGCTGGACACCCTCGACAACCCCTCCATGCACGACAAGCTGATCGCGGCGATCGCGGCGAACCAGCTGCTCGGCAGCGATCCCGCGGACCTGCTCACCCGGGTCACGCGCGAGGGCGGCAAGACCGAGATCCCCGAGGTCATCATCGCGGCCATGTGCGACGCCAACACGCCCGAATCCGCGGCCTTCGCGCGGATGGTCCGAGGCAAGCTCCCGCAGCGAGGCGAGAGCATGGCCCTGGTCACGCTGGCCAAGGCCAGCCCCACGCTCAACGCCAACGAACTTCAGGAACTTGGGCGCGTCGCCGGTGGCGGTGGCCGCGTCGATGAACCCATCGCCATGCAGGCCGCATGGCTCTATCTCCGCCACGCCAACCGACTCGCCCAGGCCACGCCGCGCCTCAAGCCCCGCTGATCCCATGATTCCCCTGCACCAGCCTGCTCTCGAGCCCGTCGACTTCGACGCCGTGGTCGCCTCGCTCCGCTCGGGCCGGCTGACCATGGGACCGGACCTGGCCGCCTTCGAGCAGGCCATGGCGGAGCGAACGCGCCGCACGCATGGCATCGGCGTCTGCAGTGGCTCCATGGCCCTGGAGATCGCGCTGCGGGCCCTGGGCATCGGCGCCGGGGATGAGGTTCTCGTCAGCGCGTTCGGCTATTCCGCCAACGTGAACGCCGTGCTTCACGTGGGCGCGCGACCGGTGTTCGTGGACGCCGATCCGACCACGCTCAACATGGACCATCGCCTGGCCGACCGGGCCTTCACGCCACGCACGCGGGCCATGCTGGTGGCCGAGACGTTCGGGAACCCGGGCGGCATGCCTGAACTCATCGCCCTCTGCTCGCGCCTGGAGATTCCCATGCTCGAGAACGCCACCGAGGCGCTCGGCACCACCATGGGCCAGGACAACGCCGGTCGATTCGGCCGCCTGGCCTGCTTCGGGTTCTTCGCCAACCGGCCGATCACCACCGGCGAGGGCGGCATGATCGTCACCCACGATGATCATCTGGCGGCGGCCTGCCGCGCCATGCGCCACCAGGGCCGCACGGACCGGCTCAGCTTCCCGCACCAGCCCAGCGAGCTGGGCACGCGGCTGCAGCACACCTACGACGGCTGGGACGCCCGCATGCCCGAGATGAACGCGGCGCTGGGCCTGAGCCAGCTGCGCCGCCTCGATGCCAGCATGGAGCGGCGTCGCGCGGTCGCCGATGGCTACGTGCGCCGACTGGCCGCCGAACCGGACATCATCCTGCCCAACCCGCCAGCCGGCGCGGTGATGAGCTGGAGCAGCTTCGTGGTCCGCCTCTCGGACCGCTTCACCCAGACCGACCGTGACGCCATCGTGGATGGCCTCCACCGCCTCGACATCGGCGCCGCCGACTGGTGGCCCTGCGCTGCGCTGCTGCCCCACGTGCGGCTGGCCGTGGGACACCAGCCGGGTGAATTCCCCGTGGCGGAACGGATCGCCGAGCGGACCATCGCCCTGCCCTTCCACGAGCGACTGACCGATGCCGAGCAGGATGAGGTGGTGGACTCGCTGCGGCTCCTCATGGGCCGCGTGGGCGCGGCTCGCTAGCGCCCCGAGAGCCGGCGAAGCAGGATCGCCAGCAGCGCGGCTCGCTCCGGAAGGCTCTCGGGCCACATGAACTCGTCCGCCCGGTGCAGGTGACCGCCGCGCACGCCCAGGCCGTCGAGCGTGGGAGGTCCCTCGTGCTGGATCAGGTTCGCGTCGCTCACGCCACCCGTGGAACCCAGGCCCACCCGGAAGCCGAGGTCCCTGGCGATCTCGACCGCCGCCTCGCCCATGGCCCGCACCGCCTCCGAACATGGCTTGGCGGGTCGGTTGAGCGTCAGGTGCACCCGCAGGCGTGGCACATCGTCCTCTCCGCCGCTGGCCGCCGAGGCGATGGCCTCCGCGAGCGATCGACCCTCGGCCGCGCTGCGGAAGCGCAGGTTGCCCCACGCACGCGCATGGTCCGGCACGATGTTCGTGGCCGCGCCGCCCTGCAGCGGACCCACGTTGACCACCCGGCCCTGGTCGGGATCGCTCATGGCGCACACGTGAGTCACGGCGGCCGCCAGCGACCGGACGGCGCTCACGCCCTGCGCGAAGTCGCGACCGGCGTGCGCCGCGCGACCGAAGGCCTCGATCATGAACTGGCCACTGCCGCCTCGCTCGACCACCAGATCGCCCGACGCCGTGGCCGGCTCCATGACGAAGGCCATGTCGTGCTCGCGGGCCACGTCGGCGATCGCCGAGGCGCTGCCGAAGCTGCCGCTCTCCTCGTCGGGCACCAGCAGCACCGTCCAGGCCACGCCCAGTCGCTGCGCCTCCAGCGCCTCGATGGCGGCGCTCATGACCTCCAGTCCACCCTTCATGTCCGCGGCACCCGGACCCGTCATGGCGCCGTCTCCGCGCGGCTCGAGCGACTGGAACGAGCCCTCCGGATCATGCACCGTGTCCAGATGGCCGCAGAGCAGCAGGCGAGGGCCGGTGCGCGGCTGCCGCGGCCGGATCACCAGCACCGGCGCGCCCGTCACCGGCACCGGACGCGGATCGACCCACGCTGGCCGAAGTTCGGCGGGCCGGGATTCCACCGCGGCATCGAGTGCGCCAAGCCGGGCGACGAGCAGCCGCTGCATGGCCTGGAGACCCGCACCATGACCGAAGCCGGAGGGAATGGCCACCATCTCCCCCAACCGCGCCAGCATGCGCGACTTCTCCGCGTGCAGCCGATCGCGAAGCGCCAGGTCGGTGGGGTCGAGCGCCATCAGCCGGCCTCCCGAGCCAGGTGCGGCGCCAGCACCGCATCAGCCACGAACTCGGCAGGACCGGTCATCACCACCTCCTCGCCCGGTCCGGGCCAATGGATGTCCAGATGGCCCCCCGGCAGCGCGAGCCGCATGGGTGAACGCGCCACGCCGCGCAGCACGGCCGAGACCGCCACGGCGCTCGCGCCCGTGCCGCACGCCTGCGTCAGGCCGCTGCCCCGCTCCCAGGTGCGCATGCGGACCTGACCGTCTCCCATCGCCTGCGCCACGTGCACGTTGATCCGCTGCGGAAACCAGCCATGATGCTCCAGGAACGGACCGATCCGCTCCAGGGGCACCGCCTCCGGCTCGCCACACCACAGCACGGCGTGCGGGTTGCCCATGCTCACCAGCGTCAGTCCGCCCTCCAGCCCGCTGCGGGCGCTCCAGCCATCCACATCCTGATCGCCCCAGAAACCCGCGGGCAGCGCCCACGCCACCACGCTCGCCCTCGGAGGAATGCCGGGAATCACCGCGGGAATCGCCTCGCAGGCCAGCTCCGGCACGCCCATGCCCACGGTCGCGTCGAAGCCACCGGTCTCGGTCCGCCGCCAGCCCACCTGCAGCGTGCCGCGACCCGTCTGCACTCGAAGCGGATTGGCCGTGGCGATGCCACGGTCCACCGCCAGCCGCGCCACGCACCGGATGCCGTTCCCGCACATCTGCGCCTCGCTGCCATCGGCGTTGAAGATGCGCATGCGCACATGGGCATCGGCGGCATCCGGTGGCCCCACCAGGATCAGGCCGTCGCTCCCCAGGCCACGATGCCGGTCGCTCACCGCCCGTGCCAGGCGGCCCGGATCGCGCACCCGCTCGTGACGCAGGTCCACGTAGACGTAGTCGTTGCCCAGGCCGTGCATCTTGGTGACCTGCACGCTCAGCTCCCTCGCTCCGGCCTTCGGATGCTGCCCAGGTCCACCACCACCGGCCCGTGCCGGTAGAAGTCCACGTTCATCTCGCCGCGCTTCAGGAAGGTGAAGACCAGGCAGTTGGCTCGGGTGCTGTTGGCGTAGGTGAAGTCGCCGATGTGCGGCCCCGCGTAGCGCTCGTTGTCGTAGCTCTGGCAATGCAGGTGGAAGTGGAACAGGCCCGTGTAGCCCTGGTCGAACATCGACTGCGGCGCCTCGAAACGCAGGTCATTGCCCTTCTGTCGCGGGATGCACGCCTCCAGGGTCGGCTTGCCATCGGCACCCACCACGATCACGCCGCCGTACTCCGTGGTCCGATCATGCAGGTCCCGGTCCCCCAGGTCGAAGAGCCGGGTCCGCACCGAGGGATCGTCCAGCAGGTCCATGGCCAGCACCATGGCCACCAGGTCGCCCCATCGAAGCTTGCCCTTCTGGGCATAGAGCGTCTCGCTGAAGTCGCCGCCGTAGCCATCCAGCGTGGCCGTGGCGATGCGACTGCCATTGGCCTCCCGACGGGACGACACGCGAGCGTAGAGGTCCTCGTTGCTGCACTGCAGCAGTTCGGGCCGGTGCCGAAGCGCCGCGACCGCCACGGGAAGTTCGCGGATCTCCAGCGATCGCCGGGTGGCCTCCGGCAGCTTCGCCGTGGCCTCGCGGGCCTGCTGCCAGAACACCGCGTTGGAGGTGGACAGGATCGCCTGCAGCCACAGGATCTCCTCCCGAGTCTCCGGCACGATGCCCAGCTCCGACGCGCACTTGCGGAGATCCCGAAGCAGGTCGTCGTCGGGCTTCACGGAGGCGTCCGCCAGGATGGCCACCAGCCTGTCGCGCTGCCCCTGCTTCTGCAGCAGCTCCCAGCAGCGCAGTCGCAGGTTGCGCTCGCGCGACGGATCCGCCGAGACCAGCAGGTCGGCCAGCACGTCCGTCAGCCGGTCCGACCCGTGCAGGCTGCTCAGGGCCTTCCGCTCGGGGCGATCCTCGTCCTTCTCCACCCAGCCCGGCATGGGCGCGGCCCAGGCCCGGACCAGCGTGGGGGTCATGTCCTTCCAGCCCTGCTGGGCGATCCGCTCGCAGAGCCAGGTCCGCCACGCCAGCATCTGCATCTTGGGCAGATTCATGGCGATGACCTCCTTCAGGGCCTTCGGGTCCAGCCGCTCCAGTCGGGCGAAGG
This sequence comes from Planctomycetota bacterium, assembly GCA_009926815.1. GTDB lineage: Bacteria > Planctomycetota > Phycisphaerae > Phycisphaerales > SM1A02 > SYAC01. The sequence goes on along the minus strand of RFOC01000096.1, from coordinate 561 downwards.
CCATCTCGCGGATGGGCTGCGTGTAGCCCGGCTGCAGGATGATCCGGCGAAGCTGCTTGACGTACTCCGGCGAGGCCGCCGCATCGAGCGCCAGCATGGCCTCCTCCTGCGCCGAGGGCATGGCCTCGGTGTTGGCGAGCACTCGCATGGGATCACCCTTGGGGCCACCACCGCCACACGCGGCCGCAACGAGGCAGAGCACGATCCAGGCGATGCCACCGACCAGCCTCATGCGGCCAGTCTAACCCCGGACCTTCGCTTGAAACGGATCAGGCGTTCTCGCCACCGGCCGCCGGACGGATCTGACCCGCGATCGGGTTGCCATCCTTCTCGGCCGCCATGATCTGCTCGGCCACCTCGCGCCGGTGAACCTTCACCTCACGCGGGAACTCGAAGGCCAGTCGGACGCGATCACCCTTGATGGCCGCGATGCGCACGATGCCCAGCGGTGCCGCGGGATCGCCGATGATGACTTCCTCGCCGTCGCGTCGAGTGATGACCAGCATGGGTGGACCTCCTGCCCGGATCGGTCCGCCGCGGTGCTCCAAGCCTCCGCGAATC
>RFOC01000095.1 GCA_009926815.1 Planctomycetota bacterium | reverse complement strand
CACCTCGGGCGGCCTGGGCACGCTGGGCGAGACGCTCAAGGGCAAGGTGCGCAACCTGAACTACAAGACGATGCGCTTCCCGGGGCACCGCGACATCCTGAAGCTGCTGCTGCACGATCTGGGCTTCATTCACCACCGCGAGGAGCTGGGCAAGGTGTTCGAGCGCAGCCTGCCCGCGACCGATCAGGACCAGGTGGCCATCTTCGTGAGCTGCACCGGCGAGAAGGACGGCCGCTTCCTGGAGCGCACCTACGCCAAGGTGGTGCTGCACCGGGAGATCGACGGCCTGCCCTGGACGGCGATCCAGATCACCACGGCGGCGGGCGTGACGGCGGTGCTGGACCTGCTGCGCGAGGGCAAGCTGGCTCAGGCCGGCTTCGTGCGGAACGAGGACGTGGGCTTCGACGCGTTCATCGCCAACCGCTTCGGCCGGCACTACGCCTGAGGCAGGAACGCTGGCGTCAGGCCGGATCCCCGTCGGCCGGAAGCTCGGCCCCGTCGAGCCCGGGCAGGGCGGCGTCCCGCGCGGCCAGACGTGGTTGCTCGCGCAGGTCCCATCGAATGCCGATCCGGGCATCGTTCCAGGCCAGACCTCGCTCCATGGCCGGCGCGTAGAAGTCCGTCGTCTTGTAGAGCACCTCGGTGCCGTCCCGCAGGGCCAGGAACCCGTGCGCGAATCCCGCCGGTATCCACATCTGGGCCCGGTTCTCCTCGCTCAGCTCCGTGCTCACCCACCTGCCGAAGGTGGGCGAACCGCGCCGGATGTCCACCGCCACGTCCATCGCCGCGCCACGCACCACCCGCACCAGCTTGCCCTGCGCCCGGGGCGGCAGCTGGTAGTGCAGGCCTCGCAGCACGCCGCGCGCCGACATGGAGTGGTTGTCCTGCACGAAGGCGACCGGGCGGCCGATGGCCTCTTCGAACGCCCTCTGGTTGAAGCTCTCGTAGAAGAGGCCGCGATCATCCCTGAACACCCGCGGCGTGAGCAGGAGCACGTCCGGAATCTCCAGGCGCCGGATCTCCATCAGAAGACCTTCACGCTGAGCACCTGCTGCAGGTAGCGGCCGTAGCCGTTCCTGGCGAGCGGCCTGGCGAGCGCCTCCAGCTGGGTCCGGTCGATCCAGCCGCTTCGGTAGGCGATCTCCTCGGGACAGGCGATCTTCAGGCCTTGCCGGTGCTCCAGGGTGGCGATGAACTGGCTGGCCTCGAGCAGCGATTCATGCGTGCCCGTGTCGAGCCACGCGTATCCCCGACCCATGATCTCCACGCTCAACGAACCCTGCTGCAGGTAGAGCCGATTCAGGTCGGTGATCTCCAGTTCGCCGCGCCCCGAGGGCTTGAGCGAGCGGGCCAGGGACACCGCCTGCTCGTCGTAGAAGTAGAGACCGGTGACCGCGTAGCTGGACTTCGGGTGGGTCGGCTTCTCCTCGAGGGAGATGGCCCTGCCGGTGGCGTCGAACTCGACCACGCCGTACCGCTCCGGATCCTGCACGTGGTAGGCGAAGACCGTGCTGCCGCGGGTGCGGCCTTGGGCGTCGGCCAGCAGGGCGGGAAAGTCGTGCCCGTAGAAGATGTTGTCACCCAGGACCAGCGCCGAGGGAGCGCCAGCGAGGAAACCCTCTCCGATCAGGAAGGCCTGTGCCAGGCCGCCGGGGGACGGCTGCACCGCGTACTGGATCGACAGGCCCCACTGGGCGCCGGTGCCCAGCAGCTGCTCGAAGCGCGGCGTGTCCTGCGGCGTGCTGATCACCAGGATCTCGCGGATGCCCGCCAGCATGAGCGTGGAGAGCGGGTAGTAGATCATCGGCTTGTCGAAGACCGGCAGCAGCTGCTTCGACACGGCCAGCGTGGCCGGGTGCAGCCGGGTGCCGGCGCCGCCGGCGAGGATGATGCCCTTGCGATTCATGCGTTGGGACCCCTGAGCGATTCCGCCACCGTGCCGGGCAGGTGCTCCCGCCAGTCGGGACACCGGATGCCGAAGGCCTGCTCCACACGATCCACGCAGAGCCTGGAATTCGCGGGTCTTCGCGCGGGCAGAGGGTACTCGCTCGTGCGAATGGGGGTGATCCGATCCGGCGTCGTCCTCAGCACGGCACCCAGCGACAGCGCCGCCTCCACCGCGGCCACCGCGACGCCATGCCAGGTCGTCTCGCCGCGCGGCACCACGTGATAGGTGCCCGATCTCAGGGCCCCATCCGATCCTTCGGCCAGCACGCGATCGAGCGCCATCGCGGTGAAGTCCGCCAGAAAGCGTGCCGGCGTGGGCACGCCGTGCTGGTCCGCGATCACCCGCAGGGCGTCTCGCTCCGCGGCGAGCCGCAGGATGGTGCGCACGAAGTTGTGGCCCCGCGACGCGTAGACCCAACTGGTTCGAAGGAGCAGGTGCCGGCCTCCCGCCCGCCCGAGCGCCCGCTCACCCTCCAGCTTGCTTCGGCCGTAGGCGTTGACCGGGCTGGCGACATCCGTCTCCTTCCACGGTCGGTCACCCGTCCCATCGAAGACGTAGTCGGTGGAGTAGTGCACCATCCAGGCGCCTCGCTCGGCGGCGCACCCGGCCAGGACACCGACGGCCTCGGCATTCACCCGCCGCGCCGTCTCGAAGTCCGTCTCCGCCTCGTCCACCGCCGTGAACGCCGCGGCATTGACGATGATCCCCGGATCGACGCTCGCCACGATCGCGGGCAGGGACGCCGGCCGGGCCAGATCGATCTCCGGTCGGTCCAGCGCGGTCACCCGTCCCAGCGGCTGCAGGGCCCGGTGGAGCTCCCAACCCACCTGACCTTCCTTGCCCAGGAGCAGGATTCTCATGGGGCGTAGTGCGTGGCCACCCACGCCCGGTACTCGCCGCTGGTCACCTCGCGGACCCATGCCTCGTTGTGCAGGTACCAGCGCACCGTCCTCTCGATGCCGCTCTCGAAGGTCTCCGCGGGCCTCCAGCCCAGCTCACGCTCGATCTTGCGAGCGTCGATCGCGTAGCGGCGATCATGCCCGGGGCGATCCTTCACGAAGGCGATCTGCGAGGCGTACCCGATGCCGTCCGTGCGGGGACGCTCGCGATCGAGCACCGCGCAGAGCGCGTGCACCACCTCGAGATTGGGCCGCTCGCTCCCGCCGCCGATGTTGTAGACCTCGCCCGGTCGACCGGACTCCAGCACGCGGCGAACGGCGCTGCAGTGGTCGCCCACGTAGAGCCAGTCGCGCACCTGCCGACCATCGCCGTAGATCGGCAGCGGCTTGCCGGCCAGCGCGTTGTGGATCACCAGCGGCATCAGCTTCTCGGGGAACTGGAAAGGTCCATGGTTGTTCGAGCAGTTCGTGGTGAGCACGGGCAGCCCGTAGGTGTGGTGATAGGCGCGGACCAGATGGTCCGAGGCGGCCTTGCTTGCCGAGTAGGGGCTGTTGGGCTGGTGACGGGTGGTCTCGCTGAATGGCGCGTCGGCGGGACCGAGCGATCCGTAGATCTCGTCCGTGCTGACGTGCAGGAACCGGAAGGCCGACCGGGCGGCGGCGTCCAGGCCTTCCCAGTGCGCACGCACGCACTCCAGCAGGCGGAACGTGCCCACGATGTTGGTCTGGATGAAATCCTCGGGGCCGTGGATGGAGCGATCCACGTGGCTCTCGGCGGCGAAATGGATCACCGCGCGGATGGCGTGCTGCCGGAGCAGCGCGGAGACCAGCTCGCGATCGGCGATGTCCCCGTGGACGAAGGTGTGCGGCGCGGATGCGGGCAGGCCCGCCAGGTTGCGCGGGTTGCCCGCGTAGGTCAGCTTGTCCAGGTTGACCACGGGCTCGCCACCCCCCGCGAACCATTCGTGGATGAAGTTGCTGCCGATGAAGCCTGCGCCGCCCGTGACGAGGATGGCCATGCGAGTCAATGTACCCCGGCCCAACCCTGCGGACCGGCCCAAGACCCTACGCTTGCACGCATGACGCTCGGGTCGAACCTGCGGGCCTTCGACGGTGATCGCTTCCGCCGCGAAGGACACGCGATGGTGGACTGGATCGCCGCGCATTGGGCGTCCCTGGCGGATCGGCCCGTGCGCTCCACGGTGACCTCGGGATGGGTGCGTGCACAGCTGCCCACGGCCGCGCCGGAAATGCCGGAATCCCTCGAGGCGGTGATGGCCGACCTCGATCGCGTGATCGTGCCCGGCCTGACGCACTGGCAGCATCCCTCCTTCTTCGCCTACTTCCCGGCCAACGCCAGCGGTCCCTCCATCCTGGGCGAGCTGCTCAGCGCGGGCCTGGGCGTGCAGGGCATGCTGTGGAGCACCTCGCCCGCGTGCACGGAACTGGAGACGCACGTGCTGGACTGGCTGGTGGACCTGCTGGGCCTGCCCCCGTGCCTGCGAAGCACGGAAGGCGGCGGACCGGGCCATGGGGGCGGGGTGATCCAGGACACGGCCAGCAGCGGCGTGCTCTGTGCGCTGGTGGCGGCACGCGAGCGGGCGACGGACTTCGCTTCCGACACCCAGGGCGTGCGGCAGGCCGACCGCGCCATGGTGGCCTACGCGAGTCTCGATGCGCACTCGAGCGTGGAGAAGGCGGCTCGCATCGCGGGCGTCGGGAACGCGTGGGTGCGCAAGGTGCCCACGGACGCCGAAGGCGCCATGGACGCGGAAGCACTTGCCCGGCTCATGCAGGCGGATGCGGATGCCGGCCACCGCCCCTTCTTCGTGGCGGCCACGGTGGGCACCACGGCCTGCGGTGCCGTGGATCCGGTGACGCGGATCGCCGAACTGGCCCGGACCCACGACGCCTGGCTGCATGTCGATGCCGCGTGGGCCGGAGCCGCCGCCCTGTGTCCGGAGTTCCGCGCCCCCATCGTGGCCGGTGCGGAGCACGCCGACAGCTGGGGCTTCAACCCGCACAAGTGGATGCTGGTCAACTTCGACTGCCATGCGTTCTGGGTGCGCGACCGCCGGCCGCTGGTGCGCGCCCTGTCCGTGCTGCCGGAGTACCTGCGCAATGCCGCCACCGAGAGCGGGCAGGTGATCGACTACCGCGACTGGCAGGTGCCGCTGGGGCGGCGCTTCCGTGCACTCAAGCTGTGGATGACGCTGCGCATGCTGGGTGCCCAGGCGCTCCGCACCCACATCCGCGACCATGTGGCCTGGGCCGGCGAGTTCGCCGACCTGGTGCAGGCGGATCCTCGCTTCGAGCTGCTCATGAAGCCCAACCTGAGCCTGGTCTGCCTGGCGCTGCGAGAGGGCGATGCCGCCACCACGACCCTGCTTGATCGCGTCAACGCCACCGGCCGCGTCTTCCTCACGCATGCTCGCGTGAAGGGCCGCATGGCCATCCGGCTTGCCGTGGGCGGCACGCTCACGCGACGCGAGCACGTGCTGGCGGCGTGGGAACTGCTCCGATCACTGGCGTAGGCGTCAGGCCCGGCGCAGCGTGAGCATGACGATCTCCGCCGGCACATTGCGGCGCATGGGAAACCAGGAGCCCGCCCCCACGTTCACGAAGAGCCGGCTGCCGCCCCGGCTGTAGGTGCCGCTGGAGTGGCGGTGCAGCAGCGAGAGGTTCGCTCGAGGCCTGTTCCGCAGGGCGATCTGCCCGCCGTGCGTGTGGCCCGCCAGCGTGACCGGAATGCCCAGCCTGGCCGCGGCCGGGAAGGCCTTGGGATTGTGGGCAAGCAGCAGGTGCGGCTTCTCGTGCGAGATGGCGTGCACCTGCCTGGAAAGCTCTCGCGGCGTGCCGTGCCAGTCGATGCCTGCCACGCGGAACTCGTGGCCGCCGCGGCGCCGCGTGTGCACGCCGCCCGTGAGCACGACCAGCCCGCGGTCGCGAGCGGCCTCGGTCATGGCGTCGGGATCGTCCAGGTGATCGTGGTTGCCCAGGACCAGATAGCGGCCCATGGGTGCCCGCATGGCGCCCATGGCCTCCAGCAGCGGCTCGCAACCCTGCCACTCCAGATCCACCACGTCGCCGGTGCAGGCCAGCACGTCCGGCTTCGCGGCGCCCAGCCGGTCGACCAGCTCGATCGCGCGGTCCATGGGCATCAGATGCCCCAGGTGCAGGTCGCTGATGTGACCCACCCGAAGTCCCTCGAGGCCCCGTGGCCAGTGGGGCACCGGCAGGTCGATCTCCCGCAGCTCGATGGGCTGCTTCAGGTGCCGCTCACGCAGCCGTCCGTTGAGCAGGCGGTCCACGGTCCTGGTGAAGAGCATGCTGCGCAGCTGCGCACGGCGGAACTTGCCTCCCCGACGCCGACCCGTGCTCTTGGCCCGCTTGGACACGGAGGATCCTAGAAGCGCAGCTGCCCGCCCACGATCAGGCCGGCCACGTCGCCGCCGAACGAGTAGTCACCCTGCGAGAAATCCATGCCGGTGTAGCGGTATCCGAACAGAACGCCCGCATTGCCCGTGATCCAGGCCACCAGCTGGGCGCGCACCTCGTAGAAACTGCCCTGCGACCCGGGCCACATGGGGCCCCACGAGCCGGTGACGCTGAACTCGAGGTGATCCAGGAAGCCCACGCGGCCCTTCAGGTCGACCATGGCATCGAAGCCGGCTCCCACCACCACGGTGCCGAAGGTCTGCTCGTACGTGGTCGAGGCGCCAGTGGAGAGATTCTGCTCCTGCTGACGGATGCCGAACCCCCGTCCGCCCATCAGGGCCAGGATCTGAAGATCACCTCCTGCATCCTCGGTCACGGCCGCTTGCCACGGGAACTGCTGCTTCGAGAGTGGACGCCAGACCCAGCTCTGCACATCCACGCCCCAGCTGTAGAAATCGAACGAGCTCCGCATGAGCTGGCCGGCCGTGAAGGCCGTGGAGCCAAACGACACGGACTGCGTGGCCGCCTGCGTGGCATCGGTGCCGAATTCGGAGCCGGTGAAGCGGAGCGTCCAGTTCCTCCACAGGAGCGAGAGGTCACCCTGGAAGGCGCCCTCCAGGCTGTCCATGTTCCACACGTCGTTCAGGTCCTGGCGCGCGGTGGTCACGGGGCCCAGCGACGCCTGCCCGCGCAGGCGGGCCAGCCAGGCCGAGGCGGTCAGATCCAGGCGGACGGGTTCGCCCTCGAGCCGGAACAGCGGGTCGTTCGCGGCGCGGTCGAGCAGGGATCTCGCCGCCGGCGCGGGTGATGCCGCGGCCCGCGGCCGCCTCGCCTCCCGCCGCGCTCGCCTGCTGCAGACCCATGATCAACGTCATCGCGGTTGGATCCATCGTGCATGCAGCGTATCGTGCCCGCGTGCTGCCCCCGGCCATGCCCAATCCGGAGCCCGTGCGATCACCGAACGCGGTGGCCCTGGGGCGACGCGCGTGGATCCATCCGGACCACCTGCGATGGCAGTTCACCACCAGCCGGGGGCCTGGTGGCCAGAACGTGAACAAGGTGGCCACGCGCGCCGTGCTCCACGTGGATCCCGCGGATGTGCACGGGCTTCCGGAGGCGGCCCGCGCCAGGTGGATCGGGCTCATGCATCACCGCATGGCCGGACACCAGGTCACCTTCCAGTGCGGCGAACACCGAAGCCAGTTGCAGAACCGCGAGACCTGCGTGGCGCAGCTGGCTGCCAGCGTGCGTCAGGCCGAGGTCCAGCCGAAGGTGCGCCGCGCCACCAAGGCCACACGAGGCAGCCACGAGCGCCGGCTGGAGAGCAAGAAGCGCGAAGG
>RFOC01000094.1 GCA_009926815.1 Planctomycetota bacterium | reverse complement strand
GAGATGAAGACCGCCATCGATCGGATCAAGGAACAGGCCGCGAATGCGGAGTGATGGGCAGGTCCGGGGGATCGATCCGGCCGAGGGTCTGGCCGCCCTCGAACGCTGGGACCTGGGCACCGTGGAACGCACCGAGCCGTTGGCCGGGGGAAGCCGGACCAGCCCCAAGTGGGTCGTCACCACGCCCCGCGGATCGTTCGTGCTCAAGCGGCGCGCTCCCGGGCGATCCACCGAGGAACGACTGGCCTTCTCGCACGCCTTCGTGCAGGCCGCCGCGCGGGCGGGCGTGCCGGTGGCGGCACCCATCGTCTCGCGGTCGGGCCGGACGCATGAGGTGCTGGCGGGGGCGGTGTACGAGCTCTTCGCCCGGGTGCCGGGGCATCGATGGACCCGGACGCCGGAGCAGGCCATGGGCGCGGGCGAGGCCCTCGGGCGCCTGCACGAGGTGGGCATGCGCATGGCGTGGCATGGTCCGGTCCGAGCCGGCAGCTTCCATGGCAGCATGACCGTCTTCGAGGCCCTCCGACGCGCTCCGGGTGCCATTCGCGCGGCGTCGCCCGACACGGACGAGCGCAGCGCCGTGGGCCTCTGCGAGACCATCGGCATGCTCTATCGCGAGGCCAGCGCGCAGGTGGAGGACCTGGGCTTCGCGGCGCTGGGAGCGCAGGTGGTGCACGGCGACCTGCACCCGGGCAACGTGCTCTTCGAGGGGGACGAGGTGCGCGCCGTGATCGACTTCGATGCCGCCCGGCTCGAGCCCGCGGTGATCGATTTCGCCAACAGCCTGCTCCAGTTCGCCTCGCGGGGTGGGCACGGCACCGCCGTGGCGGCGTGGCCCGCCGAGTTGAACGAGAACCGACTGAACGCCTTCACGCAGGGCTATCGACTGCATGGTGACGCGGGGCTGGAGGCGATCGTGGAGATGGTCCCGCCGCTTATGATCGAGGCATGCATCGCCGAGGTGTCGATTCCGGTCGCGCAGCGGGGCCTGTTCGGCGCGCTGCCCGGCCTGGACGTGCTGGCGCTGGTGCGACGGAAGGCCCAGTGGATCCAGCAGCACGCGGGTGGCGTGGTGCGGCGATTGCGGGCCTCGCTCTGCTGACGCTGGCGCTCCCGGCCCCCGCCCAGAACGAGCCCATGATTCCCGCGCAGGGGCAGCCCGCGCGTGCCCGCGTGCCGCGGATGCGCCAGGTCGAGGGGATGGCGCTGGACGATGGCGGATTCGCCGAGTCGCTTCGGCCGGAGCGGCTGCGCAGCGTTCGCGTGAGCGAGGTGGCGATCCGGGCGGCGGCCGATCTGGATGCGGCCGAGTTCGAGCGCCGCGAGGCGGCGTCGGCCGCGCTGCTGGATCCCGCGATCCAGGATGCCGAGCTCTGGGCGCTGCTGGACCGCGAGCCGCGCTCGCTCGAGGCGAGGGAGCGGCTGCTGGAGGCCGCGTGCCGCCGCATCACGGAGCGCCCGCGAGGCGCGCTGGGGATCCGCATGGGCAACATGGCTCCGCCCCGACGCGGGGTGATGGTGCAGTCGACCGTGCCCGGGCTTCCCGCGGACCGCGTGCTGGTGGCGGGCGACGTGGTGCAGCGGGTCGACGATGCCGCGATCGACTCCATCGAGGACATGGCCAACGAACTGCAGGGCCGGGCGCCGGGGCAGGAGGTGCGCCTGCAGGTGCTGCGGACGGAGCGCGATGCGGCGGGGAAACCCATGCAGGGCCCGGATGGTCGCGTGATCGAGCGGGAGATCGAGATCCGCGTCCCGCTGGGCAACGCGAACGACCTGGAGCGCGCGGATCGGGGTCAGCGAGCCGGCTTCGTGCAGGTCCCCAATCAGGTGGTGATGCGACGCACGCTCCAGGTGGTCACCCTTCGCCGTCGCTTCGGTGGCGGTGCGGTGGTGGAGGTGGTGCCCACGGAGGGTGTGGAAGGCGAGGGCGCGAGGTCGCCCCGGCACCCCCCTGGCGCGCCGTCCGAATCCGACTGACGATCAGGCGTTGAGCGGGTTGCGGAAGTGGTGGTCCTGCAGCGGCGCCACCATGTCGAGCACCTTCATCAGCACCATGGCCGGGCTGCCGGTGGCGGGCACCTCGTGCACGATCGACTTGGGATAGAAGCCGAGCACCGGCGCCGTCTCGCGGTGATAGACCTCGAACCGACGACGGATCACCTTCTCGTCGGCGTCATCGAGGCGGTTCTCCTTCAGGGCTCGGCGACGCATGCGGTGCATCATCTCCTGCTCGTTCGGGCAGACCAGATGCAGGACCATGAGCACGTCCAGGTACTTCTCGACCGCCTTCGCCTGCGCGGTGGTGCGCGGGATGCCGTCCAGGATCAGCAGGTCCTGGGCCGGCTTGAACAGGCTCAGCACCGTCTGTGCGTGCATGTTCTGCTTCCACATCTCCACCGTGAGCTCGTCGGGCACCAGTTCGCCGCGGCTGCTGTACTCCATGAACTTCCTGCCCAGCGGGCTGGTCAGGTCCAGCGACCGGAAGACATCGCCGCAGGCCAGATGGAAGAAGCCTGGAATGTGGCCGAGGATCTTGCCCTGCGTGCCCTTGCCCGCGCCCGGGGCGCCGAAGAGGAGGATGCAGCGGTACCGGTCGCTCATGGTGGATGGACTCCTGTGCGGAAGTATGCCATGGGACCGCGAGGCACGCGAGGGTGGGTAGGCTCGCCGATCCATGGAACGAAGGCGCGAATGGCTGCTGCCGGAGCCGGGGGCCGCGGGCCCGCTGCGCGAGCGCATCCTGCGGCGCCGCGGCATCGCCTCGGACCGCGAGCGCGAGCTCTTCGCGGGCCCCATGCCCAGGCTGGCGCTGCTGCACGACCCCGGCACGCTGCCCGGGGCGGATGCGGTGGCCGGCGTGCTCGATGACTGGATCCGCAGGGGACTTCGCGTGGCGGTCTACGGTGACTACGACGCGGACGGCCTCACGGCGGCCTCGATCATGGCCCGGGTGCTTCGGCTGTTCGGTGCGGCACCCCGAACGTTCATCCCGCACCGCATCGACGATGGCTACGGTCTCAACGCGCAGGCGCTGGAGGAACTGCACCGCGATGGCGTGCAGGCCGTCATCACCGTGGACTGCGGCATCCGCAGCTTTCCCGAGGCACGCCGAGCGGCGGAACTGGGCCTGGAGCTGGTGATCACCGACCACCACGCCCCGTGGCGAGGCGACGAGGGCCGCGTGGAACTTCCGCAGGCGGCGGCGATCGCGCACCCGGCGCTTGGCGGCTGTCCGTTCGAGGCCATCTCGGGCAGCGTGGTGGCCATGAAGGTGGCCAAGCGGCTCATCCGTCGGCGCGCGGGCGACCGTCCGCCCGACGCCATGCTGCGATGGATGGCCGAGGTGGGCGTGTCGCTGGCGGCGCTGGGGCTGGTGCCCGATGTCATGCCGTTGGTCGACGAGAACCGCGTGCTGGTGGCGCAGGCCCTCCCGCGGCTGCGCAGCGGCGCCATTCCCGGCGTGCTCGCCATGATGCGGGCCGCGGGCAAGCAGGCGCGCGACATCGACGCCGGCACGCTGGCCTTCACCCTGGGTCCCATGCTCAACGCGGCTGGGCGACTGGATGACGCCACGCTGGCGCTGCAGGTGCTGGAGACGGATGACGCCGTGGAGGCCGAGCGACTGGCGCCGCGCCTGCACCAGCTGAACATGCAGCGCCGCGAGCGTGCCGATGCGCTGGCCGCCGAGGCCGAGGCACGCGTCCGCGCCGCCGGCCTCGATGCGGCGGATCGACGCTCGATCGCGGTGGGCGACGCCGGTTGGCATCCGGGCCTCATCGGGCTGGCCGCGGCCAGGCTGGCCGAGAGGTTCCACCGGCCCACCATGGTCTTCGGCGGTGATGGCGAGGTGTGGAAGGGATCGGGCCGCTCCGTGCCGGGCGTGGACCTGGACGCCTGCCTGGCCGACTGCGCCGCGCTGCTGGAGCGATTCGGCGGGCACGCGGCCGCCGCGGGCGGGTCGGTGCGGCCCGAGCGCTTTCAGGCGTTCGCCGAGGCCTTCGAGGTGGCGGTGAAGCGCCGCATGCCCGGAGAGCCCAGGCCCGAGCCGCTCCGCGTGGACGCCTCGCTGTCCATCGAGGATGCGCTGCAGTCGATGGCCGAGTTGGAATCGCTTCAGCCCTTCGGCAAGGGCTTCCCGCTTCCCCTGCTGCACTGCCCCGACCTGCGCGTGCGGAACGCGTCTGTGATGGGGCAGGGCGGCAAGCACCTGAAGGTGCAGGTGCAGACCGCGGGTTCCGGGCGGGGCGGCAGTCTCCTCCTGTGGAGCGAGGGTGGAAGACTGGCCGAGTTCCGTCCGGGGCGCCGGCTGGAGGTGGTGGGGGCGCCGCGAGCCTCGGGCCATCCGAGGTTCGCGCCGGATTTCCAGGTGCGCGACCTGCGTTTCCTGGACTGAGGGCTAGATCACCAGTTCCTGGCCACGCTGCACCTGCCTGGGCACGCCGCGGCCCTGCAGGTCCATGGCCTCCATGGCCGCGAGCGGTCCCACCTCGATGCGGGCATCCACGCTGCCGTCGCCGCGACGGGGCACCTGGCAGCCCGCGGATTCCAGCCAGCCGCCATGCCGGTCGCTCTGGATGCGGTGGCTGCTGGCCGGGCTGTCCTCGCCCTCGGCGTTCTTGATGGGCGCGAACTCCTCCACGCGCTGCACCTGCATGGTCAGGCTGCGTTCCGCCAGCGCGAGCGCGTCGAAGATGAAGCACTCGAACTTGAACGCGTTGGGCTTCTCCGGCTCCACGGTGCGGCCGCTGGCCAGGTCCACGTGCGGCACCTTCTTGTGGGCGCGGTGCCACGGCAGTCGGGGGCCGGTGCCGGCCGCGAGCGCCTGCGCGAAGGCCACCGACAGCACGTGCACCGCGATGTTCGCCGCGCCAAAGGCCAGTTCGCCATCCGCGCCGCGCCGCTCGGCCATGGCCTTGGGAAGATCGCTGTACTCGATCACCGTGGTGCGAGGACCGGCCGGCGTGCCGCTGCGGCACAGCACGCCCACCTTCTCGGCGGCGTTGCGCTTGGCCACGCACTTGCTGCTCATCTGTCCGCTCGAGAGCGGGCTTCGCAGGTGTGCGCCCAGGAACACCGGATCCACGCAGCGCACCAGCGGGTTGTCCACCTGGAAGTAGCTGATCTGCTCGATGCCGCGGCGGGCCATGTCCTGCAGCGCGCCGCTGCGGTCCAGGGCCCGGATGGCACCTCCGTGCCCGTCCGGATTCGTGGCCACCTCGCCCGGCGAGGCCAGCATGGCGCGGCCATCCGCGTCCACGCAGGGCACCAGACCCTGCGGCAGGAAGAAGTGATCCTGGGCCTGCCGCCCGAACCAGTTGTTGTCCTTGAAGAAGGCCCGCGTGTCGGCGTCGTTGAGCGGGTGGTCATGATGTACCAGGGCAGTCGGCAGCCGAATCGACGTTCGGTGGCCAGCAGCTGCTCCGCGAAGACGCGGAAGAGCGGCTTGCCCGTGACCACGGTGGCGGGATAGGTGCCCTTGGGGCCTCGCCATCCCAGGCGAGTGCCCTGGCCACCCGCCACCGTGAAGGCCGCCACGCGGCCCTCGCGGATCAGCCGTTCGCCCTCGGCGCGGAAGGCCGCCGCATCGGGTCCCTCGCGCGACACCATGGGCACCGGCTCAAGTCCATCCGGATCGGGCGCCGCCGTGGCCTGGGTCTGGGCCAGCATGGCGGGCATCTCCTCCAGCGGCAGCGCCTCCACCTGGTCCAGCAGCGTGCGCAGCGCGGCGGGGCCCAGCTGATCGGCGAAGTGCAGCAGATGCGACTGCTGCAGGGCGGCCAGGCGGGCACGGGTCCGTTCAAGTCGCGGGTCGGCCATGGTCAGCGCGAGGCCGGTGCCTCGGGTTCGCTCCAGCCCTCGGGGCGGTGTCGCACGATCAGGCCCCGCTTGAGGTAGATGACCTGCTCGCAGATGTTCGTGGCGTGATCGGCGATGCGCTCGAGCGCCTTGGTCACGGCCAGCAGCCTGAAGGCGAAGCCCACGCTGGCCTGTGTCACCGCGGTCTCGGTCTCCCGGAGAATCTGCGCCTTGAACTGCGCCACGGTGTCGTCGAAAAGCAGCACCTGCCGGGCCAGTTCGGGGTCCTCGCGCTCCAGGCTGCGGGTGGCGTCGCGCAGCACCCCCAGCACGCTGTTGGCCATCACGCGGAACACGTCGGGCACCCGCTCGGTGAACCGGTGCGGTTCGAGCACCTTCTCGGCGATCGCCACGCCGTCGTCGGCGATGCGCTCGAGCTCGTTGTTCACCTTCACGATGGTGAGCACGCTGCGGATGGCATGCTCGTTGGTCTGGCCCATGGCCAGCAGGGGCACGCTGGCCCGCTCGATCGCCACGTCGGCGGTGTCGATCGCCTCGTCGGCCTTCACCACCTCGCGAGCCTTGCCCTGATCGCCATCGAAGTGGCACTCCACCGCCCGGGTGCACAGATCGAGCACGCGGCGGCCCTGCGCCACGATCTCCTGCTTCAGCAGCGACAGCCGCTCTTCAAATCCCGCCATGAGCCGCTACGCTTGGCCTGTGCCCCTGCTGAGCGTGAATGTCGATCATGTGGCCACCGTGCGCCAGGCGCGCAAGGGCTCGCAGCCGTGCGTGCTCGAGGCCGCGGCGCTTGCCGAGGCGGGTGGCGCCGATGGCATCACCGTGCACCTTCGCGAGGACCGACGCCACATCCAGGATGCCGACGTGCGCGCGCTTCGCGGGGCGGTGAAGACTCGGCTGAACTTCGAGATGGCGGCGACACCCGAGATGGTGGCGATCGCCATCGAGTTGAAGCCGCACAGCGCCATGCTGGTGCCCGAGCGCCGTCAGGAACTCACCACCGAAGGCGGCCTGGATGTGGCGGGGGGCATGGCCCATGTGCGCGAGGTGATCAAGCGCATCGCAGGCTCGGGCATTCCGGTGAGCGTGTTCATCGACGCCGAGGCGCGACAGGTGGAGGCCGCGAAGGCGGCAGGCGCGAGCATCTGCGAACTGCACACGGGCCCGTGGGCGCATGTGTTCGGTCAGGCGGGGCAGGGGGCTGAGCTCGATCGTCTGATGAGGGCCGCCGCGATGGTCCAGGCCGCGGGCATGCAGCTGAATGCTGGCCACGCGCTCGATCGCCACAACGTCGGTCCGGTCGCCGCGCTGCCCGGCCTGCACGAACTGCACATCGGTCACAGCATCGTGGGCCGCGCGATCATGGTGGGCATGCGCGAGGCCGTTCGCGAGATGAAGGCGGCGATGGCCGCGGGAGTCCAACGATGAGTCGATCGTTCAAGCTGGAAGGCTGCTGGACCGCTATGACCTCGCCGTTCTCGGCGGATGGTCGCGTGCTCGACCTGAACCGCTGGGAGGCGCAGCTGAAGTTCCAAGCCGCGGGTGGCGTGCGCGGCGTGGTTCCCTGCGGCACCACCGGCGAGGCACCCACGCTTGAGCTGGCCGAGCAGCGCACGCTGATCGCGAAGGCCGTCGAGGTGGCCAAGCCGCTCGGCCTGGGCGTGATCGGTGGTGCGGGCAGCAACAGCACGCACCATGCCGTCGAGCTGCACCGCATGGTGGCCGCCACCGGCGCCGACGCGGCGCTGCACGTGGCGCCCTACTACAACAAGCCAAGCCAGGAAGGCATCTATCGCCACTTCATGGCGATCGCCGATTCGTGCGACCTTC
>RFOC01000093.1 GCA_009926815.1 Planctomycetota bacterium | reverse complement strand
CGGTTCCCTGCTGGTGGGCGTGAGCGCCGCGAAGGCGTTCGCGTGGAGCATCGAGCGGCCGTTCCTGGGTGTGGACCACGTGCAGGCGCACCTGGCCGCCTGCCACCTGGGCGACCAGGCCCCCGCCTATCCCGCCGTGGGCCTCGTGGCCAGCGGCGGCCACACGCACATCCTCGCCATGCAGGATCCGCTGAGCGCCTCCGTGATCGCTCGGACGCGCGACGACGCCGCCGGCGAGGCCTTCGACAAGGCGGCCTCGATCCTGGGACTCGGATGGCCCGGTGGACCGCGGATCGAGCGACTCGCCGCCTCCGGAGACCCGCAGACGATTCGATTCGAGTCGGGCCGCTTCCCGGGCAGCGAGGACTTCAGCTTCAGCGGCCTGAAGACCGCGCTGCTGTACGCGGTGCGGGGCGTGCCGCAGGCGCCGAATCGGCCGGCTCGCCCGGCGCCGCCTGCCCTGGATGACGCCCGACGAGCCGATCTCTGCGCCGCGTTCCAGCGGGCCGTGGTCCGGGCGCTCGAGCGCGGCGTGCGCGGCGCCATCGATCGCATGCAGCCTCGCTCGCTGCTGGCCGGCGGAGGCGTGATCCGCAATGGCGCCGTGCGCGCCATGCTGGAGCATGTGGCCTCGGCATCCGGCCTGCCGCTGCATCTGGCCGCCCCCGCCCACTGCACCGACAACGCCGCCATGATCGGCGCCCTGGCCCTTCTTCGCCTGCAGGCCGGCCAGCGTGACGGGCTGGAACTCGCCTCGGAACCCCAGTCCCTGCTCTCCCGCGCATGAGCTACCGACCCCCCTTCGTCAGCGACCGCTTCGCGCAGGTGCCGGCCCCGCATCCGGCCACCCTGGAGGAGGAGGAACTGCTCAAGGCATGCGAGACCGAGATCGGCCGCGTCAGCGGCCCCGGCGGCCAGAACCGCAACCGCCGCGACACCGCCGTGTGGATCCGGCACCGCCCCACCGGCATCGATGCGCAGGCCACCGAACGGCGGAGCCAGTCGGAGAATCGCCACATGGCCATCAAGCGACTGCGTCGCCGACTGGCCGTCGAGGTGCGGACCATCGTGAACCGGGACCGTCCCGACATCAGCGCCCTCTGGCGGTCGCGTCGCCAGGGCGACAAGATGAGCGTGAACCCCGACCACCGCGACTACCCCGCCCTGCTGGCCGAGGCCATGGACCTGGTGGTGGCCCGCCGCTTCGACCTCGCGGGCGCCGCCGGCGTGCTCGGCATCACCATGAGCCAGCTCAGTCGCCTGATCCGGCACGACAAGGCCGCCTTCGCGGCGGTCAACCAGGGCCGGGTGCAGATCGGTCTGGCGCCGCTGCGCTCGTAGCTCGACGGCACGGAGCGGTCCTCGCGCGCGGCCATCGGTCCGCTACGCTGCTTTCATGAGCCTCGCCGACCGCATCCGCGAACGGGTCCAGCGTGAACTTCCCTCGCTGACGGAACTGCGGCGAGAGCTGCACCAGCACCCGGAGATCGGCTACGAGGAGGTGCGGACCGCCGAGCGGATCCGCCGCGAACTCGACGCGGCGGGCGTGAAGCACGCCGATGGCCTGGCGGGCGGCACCGGCACCCTTGCCCACCTGCCGGGTGGCACGGATGGAGATGCCGCCATCGCCCTGCGCACCGACATCGACGCGCTGCCCATGGACGACCACGGCTCGCAGCCATGGAAGAGCCGCGTCGAGGGCCGCGCCCATGCGTGCGGACACGACGGGCACACCACCATCGCCATCGGTGCCGCCCGCGTGCTCGCGGCGCTCTCCAGGGAAACGCGTCTGCCCAACCCGGTGACCATCCTGTTCCAGCCCGCCGAGGAGGGCGGCAACGGCGGCGACCGCATGGTTCGGGACGGCGCCCTCGATGGAAGGGTGATCGGCCCGAAGGTGGGGCAGATCTACGGGCTGCACGGTTGGCCGTCGCTGCCTCTGGGAACCGTGGCCTCCCGATCCGGCCCCATGCTCGCCGCCGCGGAGGCCTTCGAGATCCAGGTGCGCGGGCTCGGCGGACATGCCGCGGTGCCCCATCTGGCCCGGGATCCCGTGGTGGCCGCCAGCGCCATCGTGCAGAACCTGCAGGCGATCGTCTCCCGCGCCGTGCGTCCGTTCGATGCCGCGGTGATCTCGGTGACCTCGTTCCATGCCGGCACCGCGTTCAACGTGATCCCCGAGCATGCGGACCTCCGAGGCACCATCCGGTGGTTCCATCAGGACGTCGGCACGCTGCTGCACGATCGCATGCAGGCCTGCGTTCAGGAGACTGCGCGAGCGCTGGGCACCGAGGCCACGCTCCGATTCATGTCCCGCACCCCGGTCACCAGCAACCACCCGGCGGCCGTGGACCGATTCGATCGCGTCGCCCGCGCCGCCCTGGGCCCGACACGCGTCGTGGAGTTCGGTGATCCGGTCATGGGCGCGGAGGACTTCGCGTTCTACGGCCAGCAGGTGCCCGCCTGCTTCTTTGCACTGGGGCTCGATCAGCCGGCAGCCCCCTGCCCGCCGCTGCACCATCCCACCTTCGACTTCCGGGATGAGGCGCTGGCGACCGGCATCGAGACCATGGTGCATCTGGCGGTCTCGGACCGGAAACTCGGCACGACTGCCTGATTTCCCGGACTTGGCGCTGGATCGCCGCCGGATCCGGGCTACTTTCAGCACATGCTGAAGGCCATCCCCCTGGCTGGCTGTGTCCTCGCGCTCGCCGCATTCGCGGCCGGTCCCGATCGCGGCGTCGACCGTGCTCGCGCTCGGTTCGTGGCCGCCCCGGCCCCGCAGGTGGATCTGCCCACCCCGGTGAGGGCGATCATGCCCAGCGGCGAGGTCGCCCCCGAAGGCAGCCTGGCGATCGAGGTCGACCGGGCGGCGTGGATGGTCATGGACCTTCGCGACGCTGCCTGGCTCGAGGAGGTGCCGCTGTCCGACGGCTCGACGGTGGACCTGCGTCTGTCGCGCGTGCTGCCGTTCGCGCCCGGCGCACGCATCGTGGAGATGGTGGCCGGCCCCGGTGGCCGCCCCATCGAGCGATCGCTCGAACTGCCCGCCATCTCGGCCTGGTCGGGGTCCGTGGCAGGCGCGCCGGACTCGCGGGCGTTCGTCGCGTTGAGCGAGGCTGGTCTTCACGGCTTCATCCAGATGGACGGGCGCACCGAGTACATCGCCTCCGGAGATCCGCAGGGTGGGCAACCCACGCTGGTCACCGCCTCCACGGCGCTCGCACCATCGGACTTCACCTGCGGAGGCGCCCTGCAGCCGCCGGAGGAGCCGCTGGATGCACTGCACGCCGACGGTCCGCCGGAGGTGGTGCCCATGCTCGCCGCGGCATGCCGGCAGCTGAACATCGCCTTCGAGACCGACCAGGAGATGCTGGCGAAGTTCGGCAACAACACCACGACCGCGTCGGCCTACGTGGCCACGCTCACGGCCGCGCTGGTGGACATCTACAGCCGGGACTTCAACCTGCGCCCCGCGCTGAGCTATCTCCGTTGGTGGAGCACCACGGACCCCTGGACGCAGACCGGAACCTGCGGCGGCACCGGCACGGACCAGCTGGGCGAGCTGCGCTCGTGGTGGAACACCAACATGCAGACCACGCCCCGGCATGTCACCGCCATGCTCTCGGGCCGGGGACTCGGCGGCGGGTGCGCCTGGCTCAACTCCGTGTGCGCCTCGAACACCAGCGGCACGCACTACTCCGTGTCGGCGAATCTCTCGGGCTCCTTCCCGTACCCGGTCGTCTCCCGCAACGCCTCCAACTGGGACCTGATCGTGGTGTCGCACGAGATCGGACACAACGTGGGCGCGCAGCACACGCACGATCTGGGCGTGGACGACTGCTACACCGGCTCGGGTCTCGGTGCCTGCACCCAGCGGACCAGCGGGACCATCATGAGCTACTGCCACCTCTGCAGCGGTGGCGTGAGCAACATCAACATGAACTTCGCGCAGGCCAACATCGACCAGGTGGTGCCCTACGTCGCCGGCCGCTCGTGCACCTCGCCCACGGTGGCGGCGCCCGTGGCGGTCGCCAACGCCTTCACGGCACAGGAGGGCACGGAGTCGGTGCTGGACATCCTGGCGAACGACCTGCCGAGCAACTGCGACAGCATCTCCATCGACGCCCTGCCGGCCAGTTCGACGCTGGGCGTTCCGCTGGTGCTGGATCCCACGGCGGCACCGGGCGGCGGCCCCGCCGTCCGCTACCTGCCCTCGGCGGGCGTCAGCGGTGCCGACTCGTTCACCTACCGGGTCCTCGATGCCGCCGGACAGGCCTCCACCACGGTCACCGTCAGCATCGATGTGCGCCCGACCCTCATGCCCTTCGAGGGCCTGGTGCGCGGACAGGGCTCGGGTCTGAGAGCCCGCTACTACAACGCGACGAGCCTGACTGCGCTGCCGGACTTCGACGCGTTGACGCCGTTCGCCTTCTCGGGCACGGTGGCCAACCTGGGCTACACCACCACCACCGGTGCGTGCGTGGGCAGCGGTCTGTCGGACAACGTGGCCGCGGTGTTCGAGGGCTGGGTGGATGTCCCCACCACCGGATCGTGGCTCTGGTCCCTGACCAGCGACGCGGGCTCCCAACTCTGGATCGATGGCCGCCTGGTGGTCAACCACGATGGCATCCACAGCTATTCCGAGAAGACCGCCACCATCCAGACCCTGGCCGGCCGCCACTTCATCCAGGTTCGCTACTTCGAGACCACCGGCAGCTGCGGCCTGCTCATGCGGTGGACACCTCCGGGCGGGACCAAGGTCACCATCCCCGCCGCCAACCTCTCCCAGGGCGGCGTGCTGCCGGATCTTGATGGCTCGGGCGTGATCGACGCGGGCGACATCGGCTCGATGCTGCTCCTCTTCGGCGCCGACTGCTCGGCGACCACCACCCCCTGCTACACCGATCCGTACAACCGGCAGCGGATCGGGGCCGGCCCCTGCGATTGCCAGGCGGATCTGGACGGTTCCGGAGCCATCGATGCGGGCGACATCGGAAGCCTGCTTCTGCATTTCGGATGATCCCGTGACCCGCCCAGGAACCAACGCCCCATCGAACCGGCCGGACCCGGACCCCAATGTCCGGGAAATTCGTTTCCGCACGAAATGGTCCAGCCAGATCCTGCGTACTAGAGATTGAGATGCCCATGCCCCAGATCAGAATCCTCGCCGCGATCGCTCCCCTCTGCACCCTGCTGCCGCTGGTCATCGCTGCGCCCCCGGCGGGCGATCCCTCGGGGGGAGATCTTTCGATCGAGCTCCCGCCGGAGGGCATCACGCCACCGGCCATCGAGCTCTTCACCGAGGTGCCCGGCGTACGGCAGTTCCGCGGCGTCATGATCGCCCGACCGGTGCAGCCAGCCGAGGCGGAACGGTCCAGCCTGTCCCCGATCGAGGCCTCCATGCGCCATCAGGCCGCCGAGCGCGAGCTTCGCGGCTTCCAGGTGCTTCGTCACTTCCCCGAGGTGGACGAGTACCTGATCCAGGTGCCCGAGGGCGAGACGGAGAACTCGGTGGCGGCCCAGCTCATGGCGGGCGGCAACTTCCAGTACGTCGAGCCGGACTGGCTGGTGTTCCCGCTGGCGTGCCCGAACGATGCCCTCTTCAGCCAGCAGTGGCACCACAGCACCGTGGGCAGCTGCACGGCCTGGAACACCACCACCGGCTCCAGCTCGATCGTGGTGGCGGTGTGTGACACCGGCCTGCGAACCACCCATCAGGATGTGCAGGGCAATCGCAGGGACGGCTTCCACGTGCCCACCATGCGATGGGAGAGCGCCGGCGGTCCGATCAACGACGTGAACGGCCACGGCACCAACTGCACGGGCAGCGCCGCCGGCACCGGGAACAACGGCGTCGGGATCTCGGGCATGGGCTGGGGCCTGGGCCATCGCACCATGCGCGTCACCGACGCAAGCACGGGCGACGCGTCCCTGTCGAACCTCACCACCGCCGCGCGAGTGTCATGCGATGCCGGTGATCGCGTGGCCAGCGTCAGCTACAGCGGCATCGGCAGCAGCACCATCAACACCACCGGTGCCTACATGCGGGCCCGGGGCTCCCTGCTGGTGTGGGCGGCGGGCAACGAGGCCACCGATCTCGGCGGCTCCCGCGAGGACAACGTGATCGTGGTCGGCGCCACGGACAGTTCGGATCGTCTCGCCTCGTTCTCCAACTTCGGCGGCATGGTCGACGTGGTCGCGCCGGGCGTGAACATCCGCACGTCGGCCTCGAACGGCGACACGGCATACGCCTACGTGAGCGGCACCAGCTTCGCCTGCCCGATCACCGCGGGCCTGTGCGGCCTGATCTGGTCGAAGAATCCCAATCTCTCGCCGGCGGAAGTGGAGAACATCCTCCGATCCACGTGCCGCGACCTGGGCACGGCGGGCGTGGACAACAGCTTCGGCTTCGGTCGGATCAGCTCGTCCGCGGCCATCGCCGCCACGCCCGTGTGGAATGGCGTGGACACCACGCCGCCCCCGCCACCCTCGGGACTCTCGGCGGTGGCCAGTTCGACCAGCGTGACGATCGACTGGAATGCGCCTTCGGTGACGGACCTGGCCGGCTACCGGCTCTACCGCAGCACCACCAGCGGCAGCGGCTACGTCCAGATTCACTCGGGCCTGCTGACCGCCCGCACGTTCACCGATTCGAGCCTGGAGAACGGCACCACGTACTACTACGTGGTCGCCGCGCAGGACACCAGCGGGAACCTCTCGGTGCTCTCCACCGAGGCCTCCGCCGTCTTCTTCGTGCTGCAGCCATTCACGAAGGAACTCTCGGGTCTCACCCCTGGCCTCCGATCCCGCTACTACGACGCCACGGGACTGACCACGCTGCCGGACTTCACCGCCCGATCGCCCATCGCGTGGAGCTCGGTCTCGCTGGTCTCCTATCCCTCCACCGCGGGCGGCTGCGTGGGCAGCGGCCTGCTGGACAACGTGGCGGCCGTCTTCGACGGCTGGGTGGACGTGCCCACGGATGGTCTGTGGACCTGGTCGCTCACCTCCGATGCGGGATCCCGGCTTCTGCTCGACGGCGAGGTGGCCGTGGATCACGACGGCATCCACACCTACAGCGAGAAGATGAGCACCATCTTCACCAAGGCCGGACGGCACGCCCTCCGACTGGAGTACTTCGAGACCACCGGCAACTGCGGCCTCATGCTCCGCTGGATCCCGCCGACCGGCGCGCCCGGGGCCGGGACCAAGGTGGCGGTGCCCTCCGCCAACCTGTTCCAGGGCGGTGTGGTGTACGACCTCGACGATTCCGGCATCATCGACGCCGGCGACATCGCCTCCCTCCTGCTCCAGTTCGGCCAGGATTGCTCCCTGGGCGTCACCTGCTATGGCGGTGAACTGGGCGAGCAAGGCATCGGCCAGGGCCCCTGCACCTGCCCCGGCGACTTCGATGCCAGTGGCAGCGTGGACGCCGGCGACATCGGCATGATCCTGCTGCAGTTCGGCACCTGAGCGGCTGCGTCCGTTAACCATTCAGGCCATCCTCGGCAGCGGCTTGCACGGCCTCGGGGGCTTGGCTACATTTCGCGGCTCGACATCGCACGCCGTTTGAACTACGGCGCGGCGCCGGACTCGTGGCTGAGCCGGCATGTTCCCTCGGTGGGGACCCGCGTCGTGGGAGGTACGAACCATGGCCAAGAAGGTCGCGAAGGTTTTCAAGATCATGGCCCCCGGTGGCAAGGCCACCCCGGCCCCGCCGCTGGGACCGGTGCTCGGCGCCAATGGCGTCAACCCGGGCCAGTTCATC
>RFOC01000092.1 GCA_009926815.1 Planctomycetota bacterium | reverse complement strand
TCGGATGAACGAGCGTTGCGTTTTCTACCGGTCGTTCCTGGCGATCCGGCTCTCCCACCTCAACTTCACCATGGAGGGCGTCTCCATCGAGGTGGTCGTGGATGCCGTGGCCACGCTGACCGGCATCGGGCTGGCCACGGCGCTGGGGGCGGTGGCGGGGGCCCTGCCGGCATGGGCCGCATCCCGACGGGAGATCGTGCAGGGATTCCGCGCCGCATGACATGGGACCACCACGCATGATCCGGCTTCTCCCCATCACCTACGCGGCTCGCAACCTGGGTCGAAGTCATGCGCGCCTGGCGCTCTCGATCGGCGGAGCCTTCGCGGTGGCGTTGCTGGCCATGGCGGGGTCGGGTTTCGCCCTGGGCATGGCCTCCGCGCTCCGCGCCAGTGGCCACGATCGCAACGTGATCCTGCTGGGCGCCGGAAGCGAGGAGAGCGTGGAGCGAAGCGAGATTCCCCAGGCCACCGCGGGCGTGATCGCCGCCAGCCTTCGGGGTGTCGCAACGCACGACGGCATGCCGCTGGCGAGCGCGGAAGTGAACGTGGCGCTGACCGTGGACGCCGCCGACGAGGATCAGGCACCTGACGCACCGGATCGCAGGGAGCGGACAGGGCTGGTGCGAGGCGTCACGTCCACGGCATTCCTGGTGCATCCGCAGGTGCGCATGGTGGCCGGACGCGCTCCCGAGGCCGGCAACGACGAGGTGATCCTGGGCGCCAGCGCCGCGCGAAGCGCGGGCCTGGAACCGGACCGTCTGGCCCGATCGCTCCAGGACGACGGCTCCGAGGGACCGCTGGTCCGCGTCGATGGTCGCCCACGCCGCGTGGTGGGACTGTTCATCGCGCCAGGCACCGTGATGGATGGCGAGGCCTGGATGCCGCTCACCGACGTTCTGGTGCTGACGCAGCGGGAGACGGTCTCATCGGTCATCGTGGCCCTGGCACCGGGCGCATCGCCGGAGGACATCGTCGAGTTCGCCCAGCGTCGCATCGATCTGGAACTGAGCGCGATTCATGAACCCGCGTACTACGCCTCGCAGGGCGCGTTCTATCGTCCCGTGCAGGTCATGGTGCTGGCCAGCGCGGCTCTGGTGGCCATGGGGGCGCTGCTGGGAGGCCTGAACACCATGTACGCCGCCTTCGCCAGCCGCGTGCGGGAACTGGGCATGCTGCAGGTGCTGGGATTCACCCGAGCCGCGATCGTGGTCAGCCTCCTGCAGGAGGGTGTCATCGCGGCCATGGCGGGGGCGCTGGTCGCGGTGCTTGCCGCGATCGGTCTGATCGATGGCATCGCCATCCATTTCTCCATGGGCACGTTCGGCATCCGCGTGGATGAACGGGTCGTGGCCATCGGACTGGCTGCCGGCCTGCTCGTGGGCGTGGCGGGATGCATCATCCCGTCCATCCGGTGCCTTCGATTGCCACTGCCTGCGGCCCTGCGAAGTGACTGAACTCCCCCGACTTCATTCATTCATCACCCCATGAACCACCCACTGGAGACCTTCATGCCCTCGACCATCCGCCTCATGCTGTCCACGTCCGCCGTGATCCTCGCGCTCGCCGCCTGTGGCGAGGAGAAGGGCCCGGTGCCCAGGAGCGCCGCGCTGCCCGCGGGCCTCGTGGTGCGAGGCGTGGCGGAGGGACCCGGCGTGGGCACGGCCAAGACCAGCGCGAAGGTGGGCCAGCCCATCACGCTGGTCGGCTGCATCGGCGGCAGCAGGGATCCCTTCGTGCAGGGTCGTGCCGTCTTCACCCTGGTGGACCCCGCCATCGTCAGCTGCAAGGCCATGGGTGACGAGGAGCACTGCCCCACACCGTGGGACTACTGCTGCGAGCCGCGCGAGAGCCTGAAGCGGAACATCGCCACCATCGAGATCGCCGGATCCGATGGGCGTCCACTGCCGATCGCGGTGCGCGGCCTCGAGGGTCTTGAGCCCCTCGCCACCATCGCGGTGACTGGAACGGTGACCGAGTCCAACGAGGCGGGGCTCCTGGTGATCCGGGCGGATCGGATCGTGGTGAAATGATCTTGATTTCCGCTCGGTCCGCCGTGCGGAGGCTGGAGTCTCCGCACCAGGGGAGGTAGGCTGCCCTCATGCGAACCGCGACCCTTCGTTGGACGCCAGGTTCCGGGTGGACCGGTGGCGATGGCCTGAGGGATCCCCAGCTGCTGATCGTGTTCGGCGAGCATGTTCACTTCCGAACGGAGGCCTGCTTCCAGGAATTGCGGCAGCGATTCCCGGAGAGCCGGATCGTGGGCTGCTCGTCCTCGGGCAACCTGCTGGGAGGCGAGATCACCGACGGCGATGTGCTGGCCATGGCGGTGAAGTTCGAGCGCGCCTCCGTGAAGCTGGTGTCGGCGCAGATCCTGGCCAACGAGGATGTCGCCAAGCGTGCCCGTGAGCTGGCGGGTCAGTTGAAGGCCCCGGACCTCCGACACGTCATCGCGCTCTGCGACGGTCTCTCGGTGAACGCCACGCAGCTTGCCGAGGGCCTGAACGCCTGCGGTGCCACCGTCACCGGAGGCCTGGCCGGTGATGCCGACCGCTTCGGGTCCACCTGGGTCATGGCCGATGGTCCGGCCCGACAGAATGCCGTGGCGCTTCTTGGCCTCTACGGTGACATTCGAGTGCGGAACACGTTCTGCACCGGGTGGAGCGAGTTCGGTGCCGAACGCGTGGTGACCCGCTCCGAGGGCAAGGTGGTGCACGAGATCGATGGCCAGCCGGCTCTGGGCCTCTACAAGCGGTACCTGGGGGATCTTTCCAGCAGCCTGCCGGCCAGCGGCATGCGCTTCCCGCTCAGCATCACCACGCGCGACACGGGCCACACGCTCACCCGCACGTTGCTGGCGGTGGACGAGGCCGCGCAGAGCCTGACCTTCGCCGGGGAGGTGCCTCAGGGCAGCACCTGCCGACTCATGCGGACCAACCTGGATCAGCTCATCGCCAGTGCCGAGCAGGCGTCGGCGCAGGTGAAGGCCGAGGGTGCGGGCGAGGCGATCTGCCTGATCTTCAACTGCCTGGGGCGGCGCATCGTGCTGGGCCAGATGGCCGAGGAGGAACTGGAGGCAGCCCAGCGAGGGCTGGGTGACCGTGTCCGGTTCTACGGCTTCTATTCCTATGGCGAACTGGGGCCGCTGGGCACCGCCCATGTCTGCGACCTGCACAACCAGACCATGTGCATGACCACGCTGCAGGAGTGAGCGCCTGTCCGAAACGCACCACCGCCTGCTGATCCGTCAGATTCGGCGCACGCTTGGGCCGGACTTCGTGCCGGATGCGCGTTTGGACGCGCTCCTGTCGCTGGTCAGCGACTACTACCGCGAGGTGGAGCGCGATCGGGGGCTTCTGGAAAACGCGCTCGCCGTGAACTCGGCCGAGCTGGAGGAGCTCTACGCCAGGCTCCGTGAGCGGACCGAGGCGGAGCGTGCCATCTTCCGAAGCTTCACCAACGCCGTGCCGGACCTGTTCTTCGTCAAGTCGGGGCAGGGCGTGTACCGCGGCTGCAATCCGGCCTTCGAGCGCATGCTGGGTCTTCGTGAGGAGCAGGTCATCGGGCGGACCGTCCACGACGTCCTGCCCCACGCCATGGCCGAGGAGATCACCCGGATCGAGCGGCAGGTGATCGAATCCGGCAAGCCCGACCTCCGTGAGCAGTGGATTGAGGTGCCCCATGGCGAGGAGCGATGTCTCGAGATGCTGCGAGCACCCTACTTCGCCGTCGATGGATCGCCCCTCGGCTTGATCGGGATTGGTCGAGACGTGACCGATCGCCGCCGTCTGGAGGAGCAGACGCGGCTCGCGGCCCTGGTGTACCAGAGCACCGGCGAGGGCATGCTGGTGACGGATGCGGATTGGCGGATCGTCGACATCAATCCGGCGGGCGAGCGCATCACGGGCTACGAGGCGGCCGAGATCCTGGGGCGCACGCCGGAGTTCTTCAATTCCGGCCAGCAGGATCGCGCCTTCTACGAGGCGATGCGGGAATCGGTCGATCGCACGGGGCACTGGCATGGCGAGGTGTCGGACCGTCGTCGAAGCGGCGAGCCCCACACCAAGTCGGTGGTGGTCAACCGGCTCGCGGGCGCCGAGGGATCCGTGCAGGGGTACGTGATGCTCTTCTCGGACATCACCGAGAAGAAGCAGGCGGATGAGCTCATCTGGAAGCAGGCCAATCGGGACATGCTCACGGGGCTGCTGAATCGCCGCATGCTGCGCGAGCGACTGGAGAACGAGATACGCCAGTCGGACCGATCACGATGCTCCCTGGGGGTGCTGCTGATCGATCTGGACCACTTCAAGGAGATCAACGACACGCTCGGTCACCTGGTGGGTGACAACCTGCTGAAGGAGGCGGCACGCCGCATCAGTGCCTGCACGCGCGAGACCGACGCGATCGCCCGCCTGGGCGGCGACGAGTTCATCGTGCTGCTCACTCGGCTCACGGATCCCAGACAGGCCGAGAAAGTGGCGTCCAAGATCATTGCGCGGCTCGCCGAGCCATTCCAGCTGGGCGAAGCCGTCGGCTACATCTCGGCCAGCGTGGGCATCACCCTCTACCCCCAGGACGCCCGCGAGGTCGAGGACCTTCTCAAGAGCGCGGATCAGGCCATGTACGTCGCCAAGCGGCAGGGCCGCAACCGCTTCAGTCGCTTCACGCAGGGACTGCAGACCGCCGCGCAGGAGCGGCTCCGCATGGTCGGGGATCTCCGGAAGGCGGTCGCCGACGCCTCGTTCCACCTCAACTTCCAGCCAATCGTGGACGTGGCCACGGGACAGATCCACAAGGCCGAGGCCCTGGTCCGCTGGGACCATCCGGTGCGGGGGCTGGTGGCCCCGGAGGAGTTCATCCCCATCGCCGAGGAGACTGGCCTCATCGTCCCGATCGGCGACTGGGTGTTCCATCAGGCGGCCCGATGGGCGGCTCGCTGGCGATCCATCGTGCCTGGATTCCAGGTGACCGTGAACGTCTCGCCTGTGCAGTTCCGCTCCGAGGCTGCCGCTTCGCGCGAGTCGTGGGTGGGCCGGATGCAGGATCTTGCCCTTGAGCGTGACGCCCTGATCCTGGAGATCACGGAGGGTCTGCTGCTGCATGCCGACACCGACGTCACCAGCGCTCTGGGCGCCCTTCGTGGTGCGGGTCTCGGCATCGCCGTGGACGACTTCGGCACGGGGTACTCGTCGCTGGCCTACCTGCACCGATTCGACGTGGACTTCCTCAAGATCGATCAGGCCTTCGTGGCGTCGCTGGGGACCAGCGAGAGCAATGCCACCCTGTGCGAGGCCATCATCGTCATGGCTCACAAGCTGGGTCTCAAGGTGGTCGCCGAGGGCGTGGAGACGGAGGCTCAGGCGGACCTGCTCCGGAAGGCGCACTGCGACGCCATGCAGGGCTTCCTCTTCTCGCGGCCCATACCGCCCGAGCAACTCGAGGCCATCCTTCGGCACGGTGCGCAGGTTCGCTGACGGCGCCGCGTGTCCAGCGGCGGCCTACTTCGCCGGGTCGATGCGCTGCAGCAAGGCCGTGCCCACCTGCGGATACAGGATCACCGAGAGCATGCCCGCGGTGATCAGCGCCGTCGCGTCGGCGGATTGCAGTTTCCCCAGGCGAAGGCCGGTCGCCACGGCTGCGGCGATGAACGCGAGATTGGTGGCCTGATAGAACCCCGCGGCCACGCACGCGCGGCCGGGCAGCATGCCCCGATACACCAGTGCCGCCGGCAGGCCACGCACCAGCAGGAGCAGGCCGAGGTAGAGGGGCACCTTCATCATGGCCGTGGTGGAGGAGGTCAGGCTGCCCACATCGAAGCACAGCCCGATCGAGACGAAGAACACCGGAATGAACATGCCAAAGCCCATCGCCTCGATCTTGCCGTAGTAGGTCTCGGTGGTGGGATCGCGCTTGCAGGTGGTGGCCACCACCACCCCGGCGGCAAGGGCGCCCAGAATGATCTCCACGCCGGCGCCATGCGCCGCAACCACCAGGCCGATCAGGATGAGCATGGTCTGCCGCACCCGCAGCTGCAGCGTGGGTCGCTCCTGCAGCGCCAGCCGTTCAACGGCCCAGCGCGTGCACGTGGCCCAGATCAGCGCGGCGGCCAGCATGCCCGCCAGCACCCCGATGCCCAGCACGCGAGAGATCTGCAGCAGGGGTGTCTCATGGTCCGAGGCATAGAAGGTGGAGAGCAGGGTGATGGGCAGCACTTCCGCGATCACGCAGGCTGACAGCACGACCTGCCCGAAGCCGGTCCGCAGCAGGCCGCGGTCCTTCAGGATGGGCGTGAGCACGCCCAGTGCGCTCGCCGACAGGGTGATGGCGACCAGCAGCGGGCTCTCGATCAAGCCTGCACGCTGCAGGAGCAGGCAGCCACCAAGGGCCATCGCCAGCGTGAGGGCGTAGGCCCCCAGCAGTCGCGCCAGTCGCGGGTGCACCAGCACGCGGAGATCCAGTTCAAGTCCGGCCACGAACAGCAGGTAGGCCAGGCCGAAGGTGCCAAGCACGCGAACCACGGGATCATCCGGCTGCGCCCAGCCCAGCACCGCGGGGCCGATCAGGATGCCGGCCACGATCTCGGCCACGGAAGTGGGCAGGGCGAAGCGGCGGAACACCGCCGGCACGATCGCCATGAGGGTCGATGCGGCCAGCACCACGAACAGCGCCTGCAGCGAGACGGGTGATTCGAGCACGCGGCGAGTCTAGGGGTGGCCGGTCACCGCCGCGGTCGGCACGCCATAGCGCGCCCGGTACGCCGCAATGCGCTCGCGATCCGCCGCCGTGAGCCGCTCGCCCATGTGCGACACCACCTCATCAATGGTCACGATCGCGGCCGTCGGCATGCCGAACTCCGCGCCCACCTCGGCAAGCGCCGTGCGCTGCGAAGTCTCGCTCGCGCGCTCCTGGCGATCCACCGAGACCACCAGGCCGGCCAAGCGGACATTCGCGGCGGCACGCAGCAGCGGCACCGTCTCTCGGATCGAGGTGCCGGCGGTCGTGACGTCCTCCACGATCAGCACACGGTCGCCATCGCGCAGCGGCCGGCCGACCAGCACCCCGCCCTCGCCGTGATCCTTCGCCTCCTTGCGGTTGAAGCAGAAGTCCACCTCTCGGCCGCGCTCGGCGAACGCCATGGCCACCGCCACCGCAAGCGGAATGCCCTTGTAGGCGGGCCCGAACAGGCAGTCGAAGCCCTCCGGGAACGCTTGCTCGATGGTGTCCGCATAGGCGCGGCCCAGCCGCGCCAGCTGCATGCCCGACCGATACTTGCCCGTGTTGACGAAGTAGGGCGTCTTGCGCCCGCTTTTGGTGGTGAAGTCACCGAACGTGAGCACGCCGCAGGACACCATGAAGTCGATGAATTGCCGCTGGAAGTCGTGCATGCATCCAATGCTAGTGCACCGCGCCCGGGCCGATGGAACCACCTCGCGCCTTCCGCGGCACCCGGCTCAGATCGAACTGCGCCGGCGGCGGGCACTCGGGGTTCAGCCACTGGATCACCGCCGCCCAGCCCGCACTTTCCTCGTCGTGCGGCAGGTAGCCGCGGATGGCGGTGATGGCGTCCCAGCCGTCGTGCAGATGCGCGGTGAGCACAGGGTCGGTGACCTCGGCGCGCTTCACGCGGCTGATGTAGTCGTCCGGGGCCACGGTGTCGGCCAATCGGCCGTACCCAGGCATGCGGCTGCCGCCCACCATGCGCCAGAGCCGCCGCGCCTGCACCAGCCCGCGCGTGGCCTCGGTGAGCGCGCGGCCCAGTCCGTGGTGCTGGTGGCCCGGATGCACGAACAGATCGGCGCCGTA
>RFOC01000091.1 GCA_009926815.1 Planctomycetota bacterium | reverse complement strand
GACGACCCCGCACAGGCACCCCGCGTGGCGCTCGCCATGGAGAAGGGGGTGCGTCAGTACGCGGATCACCTGGATGGTCGCTGGGTGATCCGCACCAACCGCGGCGCCAGGAACTTCCGCCTGGCCGTGGCCGCGGAGGCCGCGCTGGGCGAGCCGGCGAAGTGGCAGGACCGGGTGCCGCACCGCACCGATGCCGCCGTGGATGGCTTCGCGCTGCTGCACGGCGGCATCGCGGTCGCGGAACGATCCGAGGCGACGCCCCGGGTGCGCGTGCTGCCCTGGGAGGGTGGCGAGGGTCGAGTGCTGCCGGTGCCTCAGGCCGCCTCGACCACGCGGCTGGGTGACAATCCCGATCCCGCCAATCCGTTCGTGCGCATCGGCTTCACCAGCATGATCACGCCGGCCACCGTGATCGACGTGGACCTGGCCAGCGGCGTGCAGACCGTGCGGAAGGTGCAGCCCGTGATCGGATTCGACCCATCCAGGTACCAGACGGAGCGGATCATGGCGCCCAGCCGCGACGGCCGCGGGATTCCGGTGACGATCGCCTGGCGAAGGGACGCGTGGCAGCGAGACGGCACTCGGCCGCTCCTGATCGAGGGCTACGGTGCCTACGGATTTCCCAGCGATCCAGCCTTCGACCTGGCGGGGGTCTCGCTGCTTGACCGGGGTTTCGCGGTCGCCACCGCCCATGTGCGCGGCGGGTCCGACCTGGGTCAGGACTGGTACGAGGATGGCCGCCTGATGCGGAAGCGGAACACCTTCAACGACTTCGTGGACGCGACCGACTTCCTCGTCCGCGACAGGTGGGCGGACCCTCGACGCGTCTTCGCCTCGGGCGGATCCGCGGGCGGCTTGCTCATGGGCGCGGTGGCCAACATGGCGGGCGACCGCTATCGGGGCATGGGCGTGCACGTGCCATTCGTGGACGCGCTGACGACCATGCTCGATCCATCCATTCCGCTGACCACCAACGAGTGGACGCAGTGGGGCAACCCGATCGAGTCGAAGGAGGCCTACGCGTACATCCTGTCGTACTCGCCCTACGACAACGTGCAGGCGAAGGGCTATCCGGCCATGCTGGTCACCACCGGCGTGTGGGACTCGCAGGTGGGCTATTTCGAGCCCGCGAAGTGGGTGGCCCGTCTCCGGCGGCTGAAGACCGACTCGAATCCACTGCTGCTGCACGTGAACATGGAGGCTGGGCATGGCGGCCGCAGCGGCCGGTTCGAGCGGCTGGAGCAGGTGGCGCGCGAGCAGGCGTTCTTCCTGGATCTGGCCGGCATCGACCGCTGAATCAGGCCTGCGGATCGGCGGTGAACTGGCCGCGGGATCGTCGCAGCCGCGCGACCGTGTCCAGGAACGCATCCGCCTCCACGGGACGGCCCATGAGCCAGCCCTGCGCGGCATCGCAGCCCTGATCCTTCAGCCAGGTCCACTGTGCGGCATGCTCCACGCCCATGGCCAGGGCCCGCCACCCCAGGCGATGGGCCAGCTTCAGGACCGTGTCCACGGCCAGGCGATCGTCGGTGCCTCCAGGCAGCGGCCGGATGAAGGACCGGTCGATCTTGATCTCGTCGATCGGCTGGCCGCGCAGCATGGCCAGCGTGGCCAGTCCGGCGCCGAAATCGTCCACGCACACGCCCACACCCAGTGTCCGAAGGGCCTCGAGCGACGATCGCAGCACCGCGTCCTCGTGCAGCAGCGTGCTCTCCGGCAGCTCGATGGCGAGCTGGTCGCCGCTCACGCCGCTCTCGGAGAGTGATCGTCGCACGGTCTCGACCAGCCGACCGTGCGTCAGCTGACGGGGCGAGACGTTCACGCTCACGCGCAGCCGGAGTCCCTGAGCCAGCCACTGGGCGGCCTGTCGGCAGGCCTCGCGAAGGCTCCAGGCCCCGATCTCCTCGATCAGTCCGTTCTCCTCGGCCACCGCCACGAAGCGTGCGGGCGGAACGCTGGTGCCATCCGCGGGCGTCCAGCGAATGAAGGCCTCGGCCCCGAAGGGATCGCCGCGGTCCATGCGGAGGATGGGCTGGAAGACCAGCCGGAATTCCGCCTGGTCCACGGCGCGGCGGATGGCGGAAGCCAGCTGCAGGTCATCCAGGACCCGAGCCGCCATGTCGTCGCTCCAGCCCTGCGGCACCAGCGTTCCGGCGTCGTGGGCCTGGCGGGCCGTGACCTCGGCGCGCTGCAGCAGCGTGGGCGCGTCGTGTCCACAGGCCTCGGCCATGCCCGCATGCAGGCGAAGCCGCAGTTCGCGGCCCGCCACCGAGAGCGGAGCCGCGGCCTTCGTCACCAGCACCGTGGCCAGGTCCTCCAGCGGCGGACCGCCGGCGTCGACCGCCACGGCGGCGCCATCATCCATCATCACCAGTTCGCAGCCGCGGGGCAGCAGCGGAGCCAGTCGCTGCCGGAACTCGCCGCGCAGCGAGCGAGAGGCCTCGCCGCCGAGGGCCGCCGAGAGGGCGTCCAGCCGCTCCACGCGCAGCACGATCACGCCCCGAAGGCGGCTCTGCGCCAGCATGGCCTCGACCACGCCTTCGGCTCCATGCCGTCGAGCGTCGGCGCCGCCCGTGTCCAGCAGCTGCCTTCGCCGTGCCAGGCGTCCCTGCAGGGCCTCCAGCACCTGCCACGGCGTGGAGCCCAGCCCGAGGGCCTGGTCCACGCCCGCTCGCAGCAGCTCCACGTGCCGGTCGCGGTGAGCCATCGCGACCAGCATGCAGCCGTGCAGCCGACGATCGGCTCGCACCACCCGTGCCGATTCCAGGGCATCGCACGCCGGACTGTCGAGCAGCAGCATGGCCTCGGGCAGGCAGGTTGCCGCCGTTCGCGTGGCGTCCGAGGGATCCGCGGTGACCGTGATCTCCAGGGCCGCCGCCGCCAGTTCCTGCGTGATGCCGTCACGGCGATCGCCGGGGTCGCCCATGATCAGCACATGGCCCTGCATGCGGGCGATGCTACCGGTGGGCGACGAGAGCCCGTGTCCGATCAGGGAAATTCGGCCGAAAAAGGGCCGCAGTCGGGCGAGGTGGCGCTCGGGCTCGGGACCATGGAGCGATGAGCGTTCGAGTGCATGGTTTCGCGTTGCGAGGCATCGAGGCGGTTCCCTGCGAGGTCGAGGTGGATCTCAGCGGACAGGGCCTGCCGCGCACCACGCTGGTGGGATTGCCGGACATCGCGGTGCGCGAGGCCATCGATCGCGTGCAGACGGCGGTGGCCAACGCGGGTTTCGACTGGCCCGGTGGCCGGGTGACCATCAACCTGGCGCCCGCGGACCTCCGCAAGGAGGGCCCGGCCTTCGACCTGCCCATGGCCATCTCGGTGCTGGCCGCGGGTGGCGCGCTCAAGCGTGGCCAGGGCTCGCCCCCCGGGCTCGATCGCTGGCTCATGGCGGGCGAGCTGGCGCTGGATGGGCGCGTGCGTCCGGTGCGCGGCGCCATCTGCCTCGCCATCCTGGCGCGGCAGGCGGGCTTCGACCACGTCATGGTGGCACGGGAGAACCTGGCCGAAGCCTCGGCGGTCGAGGGTGTGCGGGCCGTCGGGGTGGAATCGCTGCGACAGGCCATCGAGGTGATGAGCGGGCTGCAGCAAGGGCACCGGGCGATGGCGGGGGAACCGGCGATGGGTGCGTGCCACCCTGAGGTGGACTTCAGCCGCATCAAGGGGCAGCATGGGGCGCGACGGGCGCTGTGCATCGCGGCGGCGGGCATGCACAACCTGCTCATGATCGGGCCTGCGGGCAGCGGCAAGACGCTCATGGCGCGTGCGCTGCCGGGACTGCTGCCGCCCATGAACCTGCAGGAGAGCATGGAGGCCACTCGCATCCATTCATGCGCAGGGTCTCTGGCGCCGGGAAGCGGTCTCATGGCGGTCCGGCCAGTGCGATGCCCGCACCACACCGCCAGTGCCTCGGCCATGGTCGGCGGGGGCAGCGTGCCGCGTCCGGGCGAGGTGAGCCTGGCCCACGGCGGCGTGCTGTTCCTGGACGAGGTGGCGGAGTTCCCCCGCAGCGTGCTCGAGGCCCTGCGCGAGCCGCTCGAGGATGGCTTCGTCACCGTCAGCCGGGCACGCGGGTCGGTCCGCTTTCCGGCCCGCACGCTGCTGGTGGCGGCCATGAATCCCACCGCCCGAGGCGACCTGCGCGTGGGGGGCGTTGCAGCCATGGATCGCTACCTCGAGCGCCTCAGCGGGCCGGTGATCGATCGAATCGACCTGCACGTGGAGGTGGCGGCGGTGCCGTTCGACGCCCTGGTGACGCAGCGGCCGGCGGAGGGCACGGCCGAGATGCGGTCTCGCGTGACGGCGGCACGCGAGCGGGCGGCCCGGCGGCAGGGAGACGTGCCCAATGCCGCACTGGTGGGTGCCGCGCTGGACGCGGCCTCGCCGCTGCAGGGCACCGCACGGGATCTGCTGCGGCAGTGCATGGCGGAACTTGGGCTGAGCGCCCGCGCCTTCGACAAGGTGCGTCGAGTGGCCCGCACGGTCGCCGACCTCGACGACTGCGCGGGCGTGCAGCCCGAGCACGTGGCCGAGGCGATCGGCTACCGGCTGCTCGATCGCTTCCGAGGTGCGTGCGGCTCCATCGCCGCCGCCGGATCCGGCTGAATCAATCCAGGCCCGGCGCGAAGCCGCGGCGCATGGTGTTCTCGCAGATGGCCCGCGGCACCGTGAAGTGCTGCAGGTAGTCCGCGCCGCCCGCCTTGCTGCCCAGGCCGCTCATGCCGAAGCCTCCGAAGGGCTGTCGGCCCACCAGCGCGCCGGTGATGCCGCGGTTGATGTACAGGTTGCCCACGCGGTATTCGCGCTTGGTCCGCTCCAAGTGGGCCGGCTTGCGGCTGAAGATGCCGCCGGTCAGCTTGTACTGCGTGGCATTGGCCATGGCCAGGGCCTCGTCGAAGTCGCGGGCCTTCATCACCGCCAGCACCGGGCCGAAGATCTCCTCGTTGGCCAGGCGGTGCTCCGGGCGGATGCCGCTGATGATGGCGGGTCCAACGTACGGCTTGCCCACCTTGGCCTCCAGGCCCTCCGGCACGGGCAGCTGCACTTCCAGCTTGCCTTCCCTCGAGCCGATCTCGATGTACTCGCGGATCTTCCGGGCCGCGTCCGCGTCGATGACCGGTCCGATGTCGGTGCCGGGCAGGGTGGGGTCGCCCACGGTCAGGCAGCGGGTGGCCTCGACCAGGCGGTGCAGGAACTGGTCGTGGGCGCTCTCGACCACGATCACCCGGCTGCAGGCCGAGCACTTCTGCCCGCTGAAGCCGAAGGCGCTCTGTCGCACGCCCAGCACCGCCTCGTCCAGGTCGGCGCTGGCATCCACGATGATGGCGTTCTTGCCGCCCATCTCGCACACCACGTGCTTCACGAAGGCCTGATCCGGGCCGGCGTCGCCGCAGGCCTTCACGATGTCCAGTCCCACGGCCTTGCTGCCGGTGAAGGCGATCAGGGCCACGCGCGGGTCGCGCACCAGCGCGGCGCCGACGCTCTCGCCGGGGCCGGGCAGGAAGGCGAGCACCTCGCGCGGCACGCCCGAGGACCACAGGATGTCGCAGAGCATCCGGGCGATCGCCGGGGTCTGCTCCGCGGGCTTCACCACCACGGTGTTGCCGGTCACGAGCGCCGCCACCGTCATGCCGCAGCAGATGGCCAGCGGGAAGTTCCATGGACTGATCACCGCGCAGACGCCGCGGGGCTCGTGCACCACCTCGTCCAGTTCGCCGACGAATCGCCCCAGCCTTCGACGCTCGAACAGCGGCATGGCCTCGCGGGCGTAGTACTCGCAGAAGTCGATGGCCTCGCACACGTCGGCGTCGGCCTCGCGCCAGGTCTTGCCACTCTCGCGGATGATCACGCCGCTCAGCTCGTCTCGGCGGTTCCGCATGGCCGCGGCGGCCTTGACCAGCATGGCGGCTCGCGTGGCGGCGGGGGTGTCGCGCCAGGTGGAAAGGCTGCGCGAGAGCAGCGTCACGGCGTCACGGGCCTGCGTCACGGTGCCGTCGTTGGCCACCACGGGCACGCGGGCCAGCGACACGGCCTTCTCGAAGGTCCGCCGCGCGGCTTCGTGGCTGAAGTCGCGCATGGGTTCGGTGAAGAAGGGCTTGCCGTCGCCCACGTCGGGGTGCGACACGCTCAGGCCGTGCCGTGAGGCGGCGTCGACGGCTTCCGTGGTCGAGGCCCCATGCGGGCTCGCCAGCAGCACGCCCGGATCGGCGTTGTCCAGGAAGCCCGCCTTCAGCCAGCTCTCGTTGCTGGTGTTCTCGAGCAGGCGGCGCACCAGGTACGCCATGCCGGGAATCATCTCGCCCACGGGCACGTACTCGCGCACGCGCAGGCCCATGTCGGCGGCCGCGCCCTTGAGCTGATCGGCCATGCCATGCAGCATCTGCAGTTCCACGGCGCTTGGCGGCAGTCCCAGGCGCTCCGCGGTGGCCATGGTGGCGGCGATGCTGCGGGCATTGTGGCTGCCGAGCGCCAGCTTCACGCCGCCCTCGCCCGCCTGCCTGGGCGTGCTCTCCAGGAAGATGCGCTGCATGCGCTCGAAGCATGCGTCCGTCATGGCCTTCCTGGGCCAGACCGGGCTGGGCCAGCCCTGCTGCTCGGCGTGGATGGTCTCGTAGTCCCAGTAGGCGCCCTTCACCAGGCGCACGGTCACCACGCGGCCGGTGCGCTTGGCCCACGCCACGATCCGGCGAGCATCGTCGTCGCCGCTCTTCAGGTAGGCCTGCATGGCCAGTCCGGCATGGAAGGGGATCTCCTCGCAGCAGCGCATGAACAGCTCGAGCGTGAGGTCCTTCAGCGCGAACTGCTCCATGTCGAAGTTGATCAGCACGCCGCGTTCGTGCGCCGCCTGCAGGATCGGCCTCAGGCCCTTCATCAGGCCGCGGATCGAGCCTTCGGTGTCGATCGGGTCGGTGCGCGCGTGCAGCGAGCTGATCTTGATGCTCACGTTCACGCGAGGAATCGCGCCCAGGTGGTCGCTCTCCAGCCGCGCGTTCGCGGGCCAGGCGGTCACCTGCGACGGCAGGTTCTGGATCAGGTCGAGGTACTTCCGCTGGTAGGCGGCCGCCTCCTCGTCACTCACGCAGGCCTCGCCCAGCAGGTCCACGCTGAACGCCAGGCCCTGATCCCACATCTTGCGCAGCATCGGCAGCGCGCTCGCCGCATCGGTGCCGGCGATGAACTTGCCGGCCATGCCGGTGATCTGGCCGCCCACGGTGCGAGCCATCAGGCCCTTGGCCAGTCCGCCGGCCTTCAGGCCCAGGTCCAGTCCCGGCGGTGCCTTGACCCCGGGCTGCGTCAGGTAGTCGACCAGGTGCTCGTGCACGGCCTCGGGGGTGCGAAGCATGGGGAAGCAGTCCACGAAGCGGAACAGCTGCACCTTGAAGGCCTCGTCCTTCATGGACCATTCCATCAGCTTGTCCGACCAGAAGGCCGCGCTGAGCATGCCGCCGCGATGGTTTCGGGCGCGCTGGAGCAGGTCCAGGCCCTTCGCCTGGATCAGGGCCTCGAGCACGTCATCCGTGGCCTGGACGGGAGCGGCGGTGGGGGCGGCGGTGCGCCGCTTGGAGAAGAGGCCCATGGGAGGGCCGATTCTAGGGGGAGGTCGCTGCGAGGTCGCGTTCCAGATGGCGTGGCGAGAGAGCCCGGGAAAGTCGGTCGCCCGCTCAGCCTTGCCGGCCGTGGAGGACCGTGCGGTCGTGCGGAGGCGTGGGGCGGCGAGTTCTCACCGCGCCTTCACGGCCGCCATCGCGCGGTCGTACACCGCGTCCACCTTCGCGGCAGCGCCATCCCACGTGATGCCGCGCACCTCGAAGTAGCC
>RFOC01000010.1 GCA_009926815.1 Planctomycetota bacterium | reverse complement strand
GGCCGTTCCCGAGGAGAGGCCCATGATCGCGTACTCCCGACCCGAGGGGCTCACGTAGCCCCACACGTCGTTGCCGCTGGTGGCCGCCGAACTCATGGTGCCAAGCGGCAGCCATGACATGAGCCGGACGCCGTTGGAGCGGAAGGTGACCGCGGACTTGGGCGAGGCCGGATCATTCGCGCGGAACGCCTCCGCCTTCACGGGTCCCTTCCAGTCGCGCAGCTTCAGGTCACCCTCGTGGGCGATGGCCATGACGGACACGGCAAGAGCTGCGGCTGCGGACAGGCAGCGACGGAGCAGGCGGGTCTTCTTCACGGGCGGGGGTTCCTTCGTGGGGAATGCAATCACCGGCGCCGGGAACACCGGCAGGGAATCATGTCCCGGATCCAGGGTTCGAGGAACCGGGAACCGCCGATTTTGGTCCAGATTCAGCGTTTTTGTCCGGCTGTTCCGTCCGAGGATCGCCCACCAGGGCCGGATCGGGGAGCGATCCCTGGACGCCCCGCAGGAACGCGGCCAGATCGGCCCGCTCACCCTCGGCCAGTCCCAGTGGCTCCAGCACCCGCTCGCCATGATGGTCCAGGTCGTTGGCCCCCTCGAGCGTGTCGTAGAAGCGGATCACATCCTCCAGCGAAGCCAACTGCCCCTGATGCATGTACGGGGGCGTCGCCGCGGCACTCCGCAACGAAGGCGTCCGGAAGCGACCCCAGGCGTCGGGATCCGGGGCGGTGGCTCGGGTGACCTTGGCACGGGTCCCCTGGGGGTCATCGCTGTACCGACCTGCCGCGTTGAAGGGATCACGCTGCAGCCGTTCGATCCCCTCCAGACGCCCCCGATCGGACGGCGCACCACCACCCGCGGTGGGCACACCGATCATGTGGAACTCGCCGTCGGAAAGCAGAGGGCCGGAGTGACAACGGATGCAGTCGGCGCGTCCGGCGAACAGGATGGCGCCACGGATGGCGTCCGGGCCGAAGTCCTGGGTCGGCGCGGCGTCGCCCGCTCGGAGACGCTCCAGCCATCGGTCGAAGGCGGACGGCCCCGTGACCAGGCGCCGCTCGAAGGCACCGATCGCCTTGCCCACCCGAGCGAACGCCAGCCGGATCCCCTTTCGGGCAGCGGACCGAACAAGGCCTCATGGCGCGAGCGAAGCGGCTCGATGCCGCGGATGCGCTCGATCACCTCCGCGGGCGACAGACCCATCTCGCGCTCGGACTGGAAGGGATGCAGCGCCTGGCTCCAGAGCGAGTCCGCCCTTCCATCCCAGGTCAGCCATCGCTGGTGCGCCGCGTCCAGGACGGATTGCGTGTGACGCGTTCCGGGGCCCAGCCCGTGGGCCACGGACCTTGGCTCGGCGAAACCATGGTCCACCCGATGGCAGGTGGCGCAACTGACCGACGCGTCCCGACTGAGCCGCGGTTCGTGGAAGAGCCAGCGTCCCAGGTCCGCCGCGCGTGCATCGCCGCTCCAGCGGTTGGTGGGGTCCAGCGGAACCTCCCCAGTCCGCGCCAGACGCAGGAGCCGCTCCTGCGTGGTCCGATCCACCACGATCGGGTCACCGCCGGACGCCAGCGCCAGGATCAGCAGCAGCCCGGTCACTCCACCTCCAGCGTGCACTGGCTTCGCCGGACCCGGCCATCGAGGCCCACCAGGTCGAGGCAGAGTTCCCATCGCCCGGGCATGTGCAGCAGCAGCGGCTCCACCTTCCAGCGGCCCGGGCCGACCTCGGTCACGGTGGGACGCACGTTCATGCCGTGTCCATGATGCGGCATGGTGCAGTCCACCAGCAGGCGCATGCCCGTCACCGGACCTCCCGCGGCATCCAGGGCCTCCACCTGCATGGCGAAGGGCTCGGCGAGCGGGATGGGCGAGGGAGCCTGCCATCGCAGGCGACCACCGCCGACCAGTTCCATCTCGCCTTGACCCGTGCGCGCGAGCGCCCGGGCGGCCTCGCGACGCGCGGCTTCACGGGCCGCATCCTCCGCCGTGGGTGCGGCCGACGGCGGCGAGCGGTCCTTCGCGCGGCTCCGACTGAGGGTGAAGGTGGCCTGCCAATCGCCGTCCGCGCCGAATCGCTGCAGGCGATGATTGCCGTAGTCGACCAGCCACACGGAACCATCGGCCCCGCGAGCGAGTCGTCCAGGCAACCAGAGCGAACCATCCTTGGACGCGGCGGCACCATCGAACCGAGCGGACGCCTCCCGGGCCGGCACCAGGGCGCCGGCCGCGTCGCCACGCGCATCCACGCGAATCACGGCGTCACGGTCGCCATCCGACACCAGCAGTCCCTGCGGGGTCCCCAGAACGCCCCGCGGGTCGTGACAAGCCCTGGCCAGGGGAACGAACGACGTGCCGCCGCTGCGCCGCTCGACCCCGTTGCTCCACAGGAGCAGCAACTCGCCATCACTGCCCGCTGTTGCGAGGCCGTGATGCCCGCGGATCCGGGGTGAAACGCGTCAGCGTGGGCCCGGTCCAGGCCACCGAACCATCGGCGAAGACCACGCCCAGCCGTCCATCGTGCCACACCAGATCCGATCCCGCGATGGGCGCCAGGCCCGCCTCGCTGCGGGCCACCGCGAGCGGCGCGGCCACGTCGAGCGTGGCCATGAACGCGTCGAACTGCACCGGGGCCTCTCGATCGCGAGAGAGCTTCCATCGCTCGAGCCGATCCCCGACGCCATCGAGAACCCAGACCGCGTTCCCGTCGGGTTCCACCAGCACCGAGACCGGGGCCACGAACCTGCCGGGCCGCTCGCCGGTGCCACCGAAGGTGGTGACATGCGCGGGCGGATCACGCCGGGTGTCCCAGACCACCACGCAGCCGCTTTCCGGCTCCCAGGCGGCCACCGCATCGCCGCCCACGGAGAGATCGGGACCGAAGTGGCTGCTCACCCCCTCCTTGTTGGGCATGGGCGGCTGGGGCCGGGCCCGTTCCTCCTCGGTCGCCGGTCGGAACACCTGCACGCGACGCTCGAAGGGTTCCGCCACCGCCACCCGCCCCGAACCGGGATCCACGGCGATGGCCTGCGGATAGTGGATGCGGCCCTCGCCCTGCCGGGGCTGGAAGGCGTGCAGTCCGAAGACATCGCGAAGCGACCCGTCCCACGCCAGGCGCGTGACGCGATGGTTGAGTCGGTCCGTGACCAGCGGCCCACCGCCATCGAAGGCGATGCCCGAGGGCGCGACGAACTGGCCGGGGAAGAAGCCACGTTCCCCGAACGCCGTGGCCGCACCATCCTGGGTGACCCGCACCACTCGCGCGTGCCCGGTGTCGGCGATCCACACCGATCCGTCCGGAGCCAGCGCGGCTGCCTCCGGCGCAAGCAGTCGACCCATGGGCCAGGCGGCGCCGTCGATCTGCCGAGCCTGACCGTCGGCGCCCATCACCACGCGGTGCTGCCCCGGATCCGCCCACACCCGAGATCCACCCGGGATCCGGTCGAGGTATCCCGGCGCCAACTGCGTCGCCGGCCCCTCACGCTCGATGCGGAGAAGACCGGCTCGCCCGGCAGCCACCAGCAGCCGACCCTCGGGGTCGAACCCGACATCGAGCGGCTGGGGCAATTCCGCGACGGTCCGTTCATGCACATAGGCCTGACCGGCGGGCGCGGGCTGAGTCACGGCGACCGCGAGCACGCAGGCGAGGCAGGACAGGGCCATGCGTGGACGGTAGTCGTGCCGACGCCGCATCGCAACGCGGTTGGATCGGCTACAACCCGGGCATGTCGACGCCGGAAGGATCACCCTCGCACCCGCCGATCCCGCGTGGGGTCCGTCTGGGCACCCGTGTGGCCGCGATGGCCCTCGGCGCGGTCGCCGGCGCCATCGCCATCCGCGCGGTGGCCCTCGGCGCCCATGAGCCGCTGACGCCGCTGGCGGAGCGCCCGGACTGGTGGCTGGGGTGCGTTCCCTTCGCGCTGCTGCTGCTGGCCCTTGCCGTGGTTCCGCTGGTGGCACCGCTGGAGCACTGGTGGGAACGGAACACCAGCAAGCTGGCCTTCAGTGGCCTGATGGGGCTGGCCGCACTGGGCTGGATGGCGTGGCGCACGGGCAGCGGCACGGCGCTCTCCGCGGCCGCGCATGGCGCCACGGAGTACGTGCCCTTCATCGTGCTGCTGCTGTCGCTCTACGTGATCGCCGGCGGCGTGCGCGTGGAAGGCACGCTGCGAGGATCCACCGCCGCCAACCTGTCGCTGCTGGCCTGCGGCGCGGTGCTGGCCAACCTGCTGGGGACCACCGGCGCGAGCATGCTGCTCATCCGGCCTCTCCTGGAGGCCAACCGGGAGCGGAGGCACCAGGTGCACACGGTGGTCTTCTTCATCTTCATCGTGAGCAACGTCGGCGGATGCCTGCTGCCGATCGGCGACCCGCCTCTCTTCCTGGGGTACCTGCGCGGGGTGCCGTTCCTCTGGACGCTGGAGCTCTGGAAGGCGTGGCTGGTCACGGTGGGCGCGCTGCTGGCCGTCTACGCCATGGTCGATCGGCGGATGCAGCGCGACGAGAGGCCTTTGTCCGCGTCGGGTCCAACCACCCTTCGCGTGCGCGGCTGGGGAAGCGTGTTCCTGCTGCTGCTGGCGGTTCTGGCGGTGGCCTTCGTGCAGCCGGGACGACCGCTGATGGGCTGGGTGCCCCCACCGCTGGCTCGCGAGGGTGCGCTGCTGCTGCTGGCCGCCGCGAGCGTGGGGTTCGAGCCCTGGAGCGCGCGCTCCAGGCGGGGCTTCAGCCTGGCGCCCATGGGCGAGGTGGCCGCCGTGTTCGCGGGCATCTTCCTGGCCATGCAGGTTCCGCTGGCGGTGCTGGAGAGTCGGGGCGCCACGCTGGGGCTGGATTCGCCCACGCGTCTCTTCTGGTGGACGGGCGGACTGAGCAGCGTGCTCGACAACGCGCCCACCTACCTGGTGTTCATGGGCGTCGCTCGGAGCGTGACCTTGCAGGCCGCGGGCCCCGACACGGTGCTGCTGGCCGATGGCGGCTGGATCCGCGGGGACCTGCTCGCGGGCGTGTCCCTGGGAGCGGTCTTCCTGGGCGCCATGACCTACATCGGCAATGGTCCCAACCTGA
The DNA here is from genome assembly GCA_009926815.1 of Planctomycetota bacterium. GTDB lineage: Bacteria > Planctomycetota > Phycisphaerae > Phycisphaerales > SM1A02 > SYAC01. Next base: position 17,286 of record RFOC01000010.1, on the reverse strand, counting down.
TGGTTCGGGCGATCGCATCCAGTGCCGGCGTGCGGATGCCGGGCTTCGGTGGCTACATGCTGTGGTCGATCGGACTGCTTCTTCCAGTGCTGGCGCTGGCGAGCTGGCTCTGCCTGGGCTGAACTCAGCCCTTCGAGTCCGTCCCGGCCGCCGCGTCGCCCGCCTCGGGCCGCTTCATCGAAGCGTAGATGATCGACTGCACCACCACGCTCTCGCCCACCAGGCGACCCACGCGGGCTGCCGCGGCGTCCAGGCTGGCGATCTTGCCGCGATCCAGATCACGCTCGAAGTCGATCAGCGCATTCTCCACCGCGAGCATCATGCTGGCGATGACGCTCCATTCGTGCCGCGTGTCGGGCCAGTACTGGTTCTCCCGGACCAGCTCCACCGGCATGCGCACCCGCCAACCCTCCGGCGTCTGGACCATGGAGAGCACGCCGGCGAAGAGCGGCTCACCGTCCAGCGTCAGGGCCGCCGTGCCGTCGCCCAGATCGGTGGCCGCCAGGCGGGGCCGCTGCGATGCCAGCCAGGCGCCAGGGTCCGACAGGATGGCCAGCGAGATGTCGCGGACGCCCCGCTCCCGCTTGCTGGTGGCCGCCTGGACCTCGCGCTGCACCTCGCGGGGGAATCGCTCCCGCAGCAGCCGGGCCACGTTGACCAGCCGCTGCAGCATCTGCCCCGCCTTGACCTTCACCTCGGCGATGGCGCTCGCCTCGGTCACGCCGTCATCGAAGGTCACGTCCCTCGCCGGAATCTCCAGCAGCGTGGGCAGCGCGGCCGCATCGAGCCCCTGCACCATGGCCACCGCGGCATCGAGCGTGGCCTCTGGCGTGGAGGTGTCGTAGGCCGGCCGCTTGCACGCGGCGACCAGGCACAGGCACAGGCAGGCGAGCGTTCGCACGGCGGGATGCTACGGCGACCCGCGACTACCATCCCGCCCATGAAGTTGACGCTCAACGGTCAGGCCTTCGAGGCCGACGGACCCCTCACCGTGCAGGATCTGCTGCGGCGGATCGGGCGCGAGGGCGTGCCGTGCGCAGTCGAGGTGAACCAGTCGCTGGTGCCCCATCGACAGCGGGCGGAGCGCACCCTGGGCGAAGGAGACCGCATCGAGGTGGTCACGCTGGTGGGAGGCGGCTGACCATGACGGCAACCTTCACTCCGACGATCGTGCCGGCCATTCCGCCCCTGCAGGTGGGTTCCTTCACCCTCCGCTCGCGGCTGGTGGTGGGCACGGGCAAGTACCGGGACCTGGAGCAGACGCGAGAGGCCATCGAGGCCAGCGGCGCCGACGCCGTGACCGTGGCGGTGCGCCGCGAGCGACTCTTCGATGCGCAGGGCCGCTCGCTGCTGGATGCGCTGCCGCTCGATCGCCTGACCGTGCTTCCCAACACCGCCGGCTGCTTCAGTGCCGACGATGCCGTGCGCGTGGCCAGGCTTGGACGAGATCTGCTGGAGCAACTGGGCAACCCTGGCTCGCGCTGGGTGAAGCTGGAGGTGCTGGGCGACAAGGCCACCCTGCTGCCCGATCCCCAGGGCACGCTCGAGGCCACCCGGGAACTGGTGAAGGATGGCTTCGAGGTGCTGGTCTACAGCAGTGATGACGCGATCCTGGCGCGGCGGCTTCGCGACGCCGGCGCGACCAGCGTCATGCCGGCGGGCAGTCCGATCGGCTCGGGCCGCGGCGTGGCGAATCCCGAGGCGATCGCCATCCTGCTGCAGGTGCTCAAGGATCCGACGCACGGCGGGCAGCCCGGCTTCCCCGTGATCGTGGACGCGGGCGTGGGCACCCCCAGCGACGTGACGATCGCCATGGAACTTGGTGCCGACGGCGTGCTCCTCAACACGGGCATCGCCCATGCCGCCGATCCGGTGCGAATGGCCCACGCCATGCGGCTGGCCTGCGCATCGGGATGGCTGGGGGCCCGCTCGGGTCGAATTCCGCGCAAGTTGCTTGGATCCGCCAGCAGCCCCTGGAACGGGACCTTCGTGCACATCCCGGGGGAGTGAGAGGGACGGGCCTCAGCCCATCAGCCGCCGCAGGATCGAGAGCCCTTCCTCCAGCTTCGAGGGCAGCGTGGCGAAGCTGAGACGGAAGTGCGTGTCGCGACCGCTGAACACGTTCCCGGGAATCACCAGCACGCGTTCGGCGATGGCGCGTTCCACGAACTGCGTCGCGGTCAAGCCCAGTCGCCGAGGCACCTCCACGAACGCGTAGAACGCGCCGCACGGGCGGGCCACGTTGGCCACGCCCTCGAACGCCTGCACCACCATGTCGCGGCGCCGCGTGTACTCCGCCACGACCGGCGAGAGGTCCACGTCGAAGGCGGGGATCACCCCCCACTGCAGCGGCGTGGGAGCGCACACGAACGTGTACTGCTGGAACTTGGCGATCTCCTGGATGATCGGCATGGGGCCGGCGGCGTAGCCCAGCCGCCACCCGGTGCATCCGTAGGTCTTGCCGAAGCCTCGGATGAGCAGGCACTCCTCGCTCATGCGGGCGGGACTCGGGCAACGGCCCTCCTCGCGGGCATCGGCGAAGCAGAACTCGTCGTAGATCTCGTCGCTGACCAGCAGCACGCCCTTGCGGCGGCACAGGTCGACCAGATCGGCCATCTCGGCGCCGGTCAGCACCGTGCCGCACGGGTTGCTGGGCGAGTTCACCAGCACCGCCTTGGTGCGCGGCGTGATGAGCGGCTCCACGCGCTCGGCGGTCATGCGGAAGTCCGGGTACGTGTCGCAGGTCACGCAGACGGCGCCCATCATGCGGGCCATCTGGGGATACATGACGAAGTACGGGTCCGGCGCGATGAACTCGTCACCCGGATCGAGCACCGCCATGAGGCCCAGCAGCAATCCGCCGCTGGTGCCGCTGGTCACGATGCAGCCCAGGTCCGCCGTGGGTCCCTTCCAGCCGACATCCCGCTCCAGATGCCGCCAGATGGCCTGGTGCAGTTCCGGGATGCCCTGCGTGACCGAGTATCCACTTCGGTTCTCGCGAATCGCGTGCGCCGCCGCCTCGCGCATGACCTCGGGCACCGCGAAATCGGGCTGCCCGATGGAGAGGTTGATGGGGTCCTTCAGCCTGGCACCAAGGTCGAACACCTTCCGGATGCCGGAAGCGTCGATGGAGCGGCTGCGCGACGCGATCAGCCGGTCAAGCGGAAGCCGCGAGGCTGGCTGCGCGGAGGACGTCCCCACGCGTCACTTCTTCTTGGCGGCCGCGGCACCCGCGGCAGGCGCTGCGGCCTTGGCGGCAGGCGCCGCACCAGCCTTCGCATCGCCGCCGGCCTCGCCCTCGGCCTTCTTGGTGGCCTTCTTGCCCGCCGACACCTTGATCGAGCGGACCTTGACCAGACCCAGGGCGGCCTTCTTCTCGGGATCGAAGCCGTGCTCCAGGGTCAACTTGGCGATCCGCTCGGCGCGGGTCAGCACGTTGCGATGCTGGTTGAGGGCTCCGGACTTGGTCTTGAGGCTGGGGTGAATGCTCATGGCTGCTCGTGGGGTGTGAAGTTCGCGAAAGTCAGTGTCTGCCGGGCACGCGCCTAGCGGTACGGTTCAAGCTGGGCATCGTCGAAACTGCGATTGCCCTTGGCCTTCGCCTTCCAGCGCTGGCCCACGCTCTTGATCTTCGCCTCCAGGGCCTGCCCATCCGCCGACTTGCGGGCTTCGGGACCGGCCAGGCCGGGAAGGACGATGATCTTGCGCGACTTGCCATTATCGTCGGAAACCATTCGCGCATCAAGCCCCTCGGAACGGCAGAAGGCGACCAGGGCCTCACCCCCGGCCTGCGTGGGTCCGGTCACGATTCGGAAGTACCAGGCCCCCTTCCGACGCGGATCGCCGGCCGCAGAGGCCGGTTCCGGGGCTGCCTGGGGGGCGGCCGTCGGGGTCGCCGCCTCGGGGGCGGCCGACGCCACGGCCAGCGGATCCTGCACTGCACGGGTGGTGACCCGGGCCTGCTCCTGACCCAGCTGCTGGTTGACCCCTTCGGCGAAGCCCGCCGCCTTGCCGCGGCTGAACCCGAACGCATAGGCGATGGTCGCCAGCAGCAGCACGCCGACCCCGATGAGCCAGACGAAGCCCATGGGCACGCGGATCGAGCGCATGGCCGAGGCGATGAACGATGGCGCCGACCTGGTGCCCGCCGCCTCGGCACCCGCACCGGAGGTGCTTCGGGCCAGTTCGTAGAGCGTGGGCGTGCCGCGACGTCGCATCACGTCATGCTACCGGGCCCGGCAGGGCCGCGACGCCCGGCGATCACGCTGGCCATGGCCAGGTCATCCGTGTGCGTGAGCGAGATCAGCCAGGCATCGATCCCCCGCTCCGCCGCGATCTCGGCCAGACGTCCATGCACGCGAAGCGTGGGGGCCCCATCCGCGCCATGCACCACCTCGGCATCCGTCCACGCGATGCCGCTTCGCCATCCCGTGCCCAGCGCCTTCATGGCCGCTTCCTTGGCCGCGAAGCGAGCCGCGTAGCGCTCGGCACGCCGGGTGCCGCCGGCATCGGCATAGCCGCGCTCGATGGCGGTGAAGACGCGCTCCGTGAAGCGGTCCGGATGCTCCTGCAGCATGCGATCGATGCGAGCCACGTCGGCCAGATCCACGCCGTGACCGATCACCACCATGCCCGCGGGCTTCATGACGCCACCCCCGCCGCGGGCAGCAGCGCCACCCAACGCTCGATCGTCGCGCGGATGCCCTGCAGCGGCTGGACCCACTGCCGCCCGTCGATCACCGGAACGCCGCGGAAGCCGCTCATCTCCAGCGCGAGTCGCCACGACATGGCGTCCAGCCGTGACCCCGCGGGCTCGCCGATCGGGCCTCGCATGCCGCTGGCCAGCAGGTCGACCACCCGGGCCGCACCCACCCTGCCCACGCTGCGGTGCACCTCGGCCACGGGATCCTCGCCCGCCGCGAGCGTGGCCGCAGGATCCAGCCCGACGCGCGGAGCGACGCTGTTCCGCGTGAAGTCCACCAGAGGCACGCCCCGACGATCGGACTCTCGGCGAAGGGTCTCCGTGGCGGCACCCTCGGCCGGCAGATGCAGGCAGACGGGCACGCGACCGAGCGCCTCGGCGAGCGTGATCGAACCAAGCACCGCGTCGATGGCACGCTCGATCCGCGCAGCATCGGCGAATCGCTCGACCGGGACGAAGCAGTCGATGCCCGAGGCCACCAGGCCACGGCGGCGGAGCGACGCCGACAGGTCGCGGCGAGCGCTCTCGCCCAGCTCGCGCGGACGCAGATTCGGGTCGGAGGCGTCGAACTGCACGGCCGCCAGTCCCCACCCGACGGCCAGGTCCATGCCTTCCGCCACGGCCCCGAGCGGGCCAAGCGTCACGCCGAGAGGCACCGGAGCATCGCGCATGGGGCGAGGATAGCCGTGGCAGCGCCTACCCTTGCGCCGATGCCCACCGCGCTGCCACGCAAGAGCCCTCGTCAGCTGGCCCGGGCCCGCCGCCTGCTGGCCGCGCTGAAGCGCCGCTATCCGGACGCCCACTGCGAGCTCGACTGGCGTGAACCGCACGAGCTTCTGGTGGCGACCATCCTGAGCGCCCAGAGCACCGACGTGGGCGTGAACCGGGCCACCCCGGGGCTGTTCAAGGCCTTTCCGCGGCCCTCGGACTACGCCGCGGCGGGCGCGGCGGCCATCGAGCCCCACGTGCGCACGCTGAACTTCTGGCGCAACAAGGCCCGCAGCGTGCACGAGAGCATGCAGGCGCTCTGCGACCGCTTCGAGGGCCAGGTGCCTCGGACCATGGAGGAACTGCTCACCCTGCGCGGCGTCGCTCGCAAGACCGCCAACGTGGTCCTGGGCAACGCCTTCGGCCTGCAGGAGGGCGTGGTGGTGGACACGCACGTGGGACGGCTGGCGCGTCGCATGGGCCTGAGCCGCCACGAGGATCCGGCGAAGGTGGAGCGGGACCTCATGGCGCTCTTCCCACGCAAGGACTGGTGCCTGCTCAGCCATCTGCTCATCTTCCACGGTCGTCGTGCCTGCCGCGCACGCGGCGGACGCTGCGCGGAGGATCCGATCTGCCTGGCCTTCTGCGCCGAGGCCCGTCTCAGCTCGAGGGGGCCAGCCGCGCCGCGGCGTCGTCGGGCACCAGCTCGGCCACGCCCATCCCGCCGAACCGGCTGACGAAGGCGACGCCTCCGCCCGTGCGCAGCGGATGCAGCCAGATGATGGGCCCGGGAATGCGGACGGAGCCGACCTCGTCCAGGGCCAGCGCGGCGGGCGTGCCTTCCTCGACCTCGGGCGACGGGCCCTTCCGCAGCACGGTGATCCCCTCGGAGTGACCCACCCAGAGATCCCCGTCCACGGCGACCACGGTGGAGACCCAACCCTGGTTGGGCGGCGACCATCGGGCCTTGCCCATGGGACCGTCGATCAGCACCTCGCGCATCTCGTCGGGCGTGTCCGCCTTCCCGTCACCCTTGGCCACCGAGGCGGTGCCCCACGCGAGCGTGGCGCGCGTCTCGGGCATCTGGGTCAGGTCCACGGACTTGTCCGACAGCGTGGCCTTGCCGCGGATGGGATAGAACCAGAAGCCCTCGGCGCTGCCGGCGAGCACGCGACGGCCGTCGAAGATGGAGCGGTCCAGCCGACCCGGCTCCCGCTGCGGCGAGAGGAACTCGTCGCCCGGACCCTCGCGATCCTCCTTCAGGCGGTAGAGCGCTCGGCCGAAGGAGCCCACCGCGGCATGCAGGTTGTCCGAGAGCGGCGCCACGTCGCGGATGCCCTTCACGCGGGCGAACACCGGGTCCTCCATGCGACCCTGGCGAAGCGCCCAGCTGGCCATCTCGGTGTCGCCGAGGATCCACAGCCGGTCGCCGCGGAGACGGATCCGGTTGAAGGTGCCCTTCATGACCTCGGCGGAGCGCTCGCGAAGGTCCGGACCCATGAGGCCCACCGTGGCCCCACCCGGGCCCTGCAGCATGAACGCGAAGCCACCTTCGAGCCCCGCGCTTGCGGGAAGCGGCACGATGTCGGTGGCCGCGCCCACGAAGCGGCCATCCTCGATCCGCTCCAGACGCCGGCCCACCACCGCCACCACCCCCTGCGAGGTGGCGACCACGGGTCCAGCCAGGGCGGCGGACGGCAGGAACCGCTTGCCATCGCTGCCACGCACCACGCCACCCTCGCCCCAGATGAAGAGCTCGTTCCCCACCACGGAGAGGCCGTGCGGCCGGATGCCCAGCGCCGAGGCCGGCACCCGGTCCACCAGCATGGGTTGCCGAGGCACCGCCAGATCCCACCGAAGCACGCCGTCGCGGCGGACCACGCCAACCAGGTCACCGCGCCAGAGGGCCAGGTCGCACACCGGACCGGTCCGGCCCAGCTCGCCCGCCGGCTCCGCTCGGGCCTCGCGCACCCCTCGCCCCTCGATCACCAGCAACTGCGGCCCGAAGCCCACGTACCAGATGCGGTCCCGCACCAGCACGCACTCGTGCGTGCCTCCCACGTGCGAGGTGACCTTGAGCACCTTGGGCCGGCGATCGGTCCGGTCCTCCTTCACGTAGGTGTTGTCGAAGCAGCCCGAAAGCAGGGCCGCGATGAGGAGCCAGACCGGACGCATCGGGCACACGATAGCCCCTCGACGCCGCGGCTGCATGCCCCGCGGGTCGCATCGGGCTAGCCTTCGGCCATGGCCCCCGATCGACTGGGCACGCTCATGGCGATGCTCGAGCAGGATCCCTCGGACACGTTCTGCCTGTACGGGATTGCGCAGGAGCACGCCAAGGCGGAACGACTGGACGAGGCCGTGCGATGGTTCGAGCGGCTGCTCGAACTGGAGCCCTCGCACGCCTATGCGCATTTCCATCTGGCCAAGGTGCTCGAGCGCGCCGGCCAGGTGAAGCGGGCGACCGAGGTGCTCGAGCGCGGCCTGATCGCCGCCCGACACGCCGGTGACGCGAAGGCCGCCAACGAGCTCGCCGGCTACCTGGACGAGATCACGCCGTGAGCGCAGGGGCTTGCGTCATCGAGGAGACGCGGGCGGACCCCCATGATCCGGGGCTGCTGCGGATTCGCGTGGGCGAACGATGGCTCGACCCGATCCGCCGGGAGACGGCGCTGTCGTTGCGTCTCTCCGAGGGCCGGCGATGGACACGGACGCTCGCGTCCCGGGTTCAGGCGGAGATCGACGCGGTGGCCTGCCGCGCCGACGCGCTGCGGCGACTGGGCACGCGGGACCTCACCTGCGCGGCACTGCAGGCGCGCCTCGCTCGCCGCTGGGGCGAGGCGATCGCGGAGCGCACCGTGCGCGATCTGGCCACCTCCGGCTGGCTGGATGACCGGGCCTTCGCCACGCGGCGGGCAGGCCAGCTGCAGCTTCGCGCGCCCCTGTCCGCCGACATGCTGCAGGCCCGACTGGAGCACGAGGGTGTTCCCGAGCGGGACGCACGACGGGCGGCGGCGCAGGCGCAGGATCCCGGGGCCCTGCACCGACAGGTGCTCGCGTGGAAGCGCGAGGGCCGGGCGGGCGACTGGATGGCCCGTCGTCTGGGACGCCAGGGCTTCGATGCCGATACCATCGCCTCCGCCCTGCACCGGGCACGCGTGCCATGCGACCTCGAGCCCTGATCCTTGCCCTCGCCGTCCTGCCGTCGCTGGCTGGGTGCCTGAATCCCTCGGACACGCTGACCGACGCGGGCGAGGATCCGACGCCGGACCTGGGCCACGAGACCGCCGCGGCGACCCGGCCCTCGAGCGCCCCCAGCGTCACCGGACTGGATCGTCGCAACTGGGACACCGTGGTGGTGACGGCGCCACGCGGCCAGGTGCAGCATCAACCCACCTACGCCGAGCCGCTGGTCCTGAACGGTGGACCCGCCCGCAATGGCCAGACCTTCCCCACCACGGCCGACGCGACCGCACTGGGCGCCTCGCCCGCCGCCGCCGCGACCGAGGGTGCCGCGGAGTTCACCTGGCCCGCCGCGCTGCTGCTCGTGTCGCCGGCCCGGATGGTGATGGGCATGCCGCCCTGGCTGACGGTGCAGGGCCCGGGCGAGGCCTCCGGCGTGCTTCCCCCGGCGCAGGCCCGCGAGCTTCCGGGCATGTGGGTGTGGGTTGCCGCGCCGCGGGATGGGACGCCATGAGCCAGCTGGATCCTCGCGGCCTGCCCGAGGGGTACCCCTTCAACGCGGACTGGGAGATCACGCCACGCGAGTTCCAGCAGCGACGCACCGCGGGCGAGCGGCTGCTGCTGGTCGATGTGCGCACCGCCGCCGAGCGTTCCACCGCCTGCATCGCGGGGAGCATCCACGTTCCGCTGAACGAGGTCGAGTCTCGCGCGGACGAGTTGAGGGAACACGAGGACCAGCTCATCGTCATGCAGTGCCACCACGGCGTGCGAAGCCTGCGCGCCGCGGCCAGCCTGCGAAGACTGGGTTTCGATCGCGTGGTGAGCCTGGCCGGCGGCATCCATCTGTGGTCCATGGACGTGGATCCCGCCGTGCCCATCTACTGAACCATGCTGAAGTGGCGACTGCCGGTCGGTGCCGCGCTCATCGCGCTCCTGGGAAGCCTGCTCTGGCTGGATGGCCGGATGCAGGGCGAACCGTCGTCCTTCATGCCGGGTGGGCAGGTGCCGGGCGGCGCCGTGCTGGCGGGCTTCGCGCTGCTCACGCTCATTCCCCTGCTGGCGGCCGAGCTCACGCGACTGCTCCGCGCGGGTGGCACGCGGGCGTGGCCCCTGGGGGCCAGCGCGGCGTTGGCGGCCGGATCGTTCATCGCGGTGGCGGCGCACGCGTGGAACCTGGAGACCGTGGCGACCTGGGCGGCCCTGCTGCCCCTGGCGTGGCTGCTGCTGCCGCTGGGCCAGTTGCTCCGGGGACGCAGTGACCGGGCCGTGGCCGATCTGGGGCGATGGATGCTGGTGGCCGTGTGGATCGGCGCCATGCCCGCCTGCTGGATCGCCCTGCGCGCCGGCGTGCCGTGGATGGGGCTGGTGGCCGCGGTGCTGGCCGTGAAGAGCAACGACATGGGCGCGTACTTCGCCGGACGCTTCCTGGGCCGTCACGCCATGGCGCCGTGGATCTCCCCGAAGAAGACCTGGGAGGGTTTCGCGGGTGGCCTGGCCGCCAGTGTCGGCGTGGGCGCGTGGGCCGGCGTGCAATGCGGCGCGGGCGTCGGCGCCGGCATGGCCTTTGGCGCGGTGGCGTCCGTGCTGGGCCCACTGGGCGACCTGGCGGAGAGCATCCTGAAGCGACAGGCCGAGGCGAAGGACTCCGGGCGGCTGCTGCCGGGCATGGGTGGCATGTTCGACGTGATGGACAGCCTGCTCTGGACCGCACCCGCGGCGTGGTGGCTGCTCGGCACGGCGTCCGCCTAGGCGGGTCGCCCGCCCGCCGCGGCCGATGGCTGCGCCGAGCGTGCGGCTTCCGGGTAGCCTCACCCGTCCGCATGGAGGTTTCCGCATGAGTCTTCTGCAGCAGCTGCTCGCCCTTCACCGGGTCGACGTGCAGGTCCGTTCGCTCCGCTCGCGGCTCACGCAGGCCGAGCGCTACCTGGGCACGCAGCAGCGGCAGCTGGACGAGCTCACCGCGCAGCGATCCGACGTGGAGGGGCAGCACCGCCAGCTCAAGGCGCACGTGGCCAACATGGAGGTGGAGGCGAAGGGATTCCAGGAGCGCATCGAGCGGCTCCGGAAGGACCTGAACCAGAGCGGAAACACCAAGCAGTACAACGCCATCCTGCAGGAGATGAAGCAGATCGAGTCGCAGAAGGATGCGCTGGAGGAGCAGACGCTCGCCCAGATCGATCGCGCCGAGCAGATGGGCAAGCGGCTGGCGGACATGGAGCCGCTGATCGCCGAGCGGACCCGTCGGCGCGACGAGGCGAGCGCGGAGCTGGCCCAGCGCAAGGCGGACAGCGCAGACCGCCTGGGCGAACTGGATCGCGAACGGGCGGCCGCGGCTTCGGGCGTTCCCGCCGCCACCATGAGCGTCTTCGACGAGGCGGCCGAGATCCACGAGGGCGAGGCGATGAGCGAGGTCGAGGTGATCAGCGCCCGTCACCGCGAGTACGCCTGCAGCGCGTGCAACACCGAGATCCCCTTCGCGGTCTACGCGAAGCTGCTGGGCGAGAGCGGCAACGTGGTGCAGTGCGTCAGCTGCCACCGCATCCTGTTCCTGCCGGCCGAGACCGAGGCGACCGCCGCCAAGAAGCGCTGACGGCCGGGCTCAGGCCCGCACCGCGCCCACCAGCTCGGACACCTCACGGACCCCCTGACGGCGGCACCACGCGCCGAGGCCCCGGGCGATGGCCCGCGGGGCCGCCGGATCCACCATGAGCGCGGTGCCCAGCCCGACGGCCGTGGCCCCGGCCAGGAGCAGTTCCGCGGCATCGCGCCAGTCCATCACGCCCCCCAGCCCGATGATCGGCACCTTGGCGGGGCCCGCCACCTCGCGGTGCACCAGGTGCACCAATCGGACCACGATGGGATGGATGCCCGGACCCGAGAGGCCGCCACTGCCGCGGCTGAGCGAGGGCCGACGGGTCTCGGGCTCGATCTGCATGGCCGGATAGGTGTTGCAGAGCGTCAGCGCATCGGCGCCGGCGGCCACCGCCGCAGCGGCCAGCCGCAGCGTGTCCCCGTCGGGCGGAAGCTTCACCACGAGCGTGCGCGTGCGGACGACGGCGCGGACCTCTCGCACCAGCGCCTCCAGCATGGCCGGATCGGAACCGAACTGCCGCCCATCGGCCGTGTTCGGGCAGCTCACGTTCAGCTCGATCGCCTGCAGTCCGGCGGCCTCGAGCGCCGCGGCCACGCGGACATAGTCGCCCACGGCATGGCCGGCCACGGAGCCGATGACGGCGGCATCCAGGCCGCTCACGCGAGGCGCGTGCTCCTGCACGAAGGCCTGCACCCCGGGGTTGGCCAGCCCGATGGCGTTGAGCATGCCCGCACGCGTCTCCACCACGCGCCAGGGGGCGTTGCCCTCGCGTGATTCCGGCGTGAGGCTCTTGGTGGTGATCGCGCCCAGCCAGCGCACGTCGCTCACCTCGGCCAGTTCATCCAGCACGCCGCAGGTTCCGGCCGCCGCCACCAGCGGCGTCCGCATGACCAGCCCGGCAAGGCGGGTCTGCAGCAGCGGATCGGGGCCGGCCACCGCTCAGGCGCCCCGAGCGGGCTCCGTGCCGCCCTTGAGGCGAGCCAGCATCTCCGGATCCAGCCCGAGGAATTCGTGCATGTGCTGGTCGTAGACCTCCTGGTCCCGGTCCCTGGAGAAGTCCAGACGCAACTCGTTGATCACCTTGGTGCCCTGACCGATCCACGCCTTCCAGGTCTCGGCACTGATGTTCTGGTGGATCCACGCCCCCACCGGACCACGGAACGGCGCCGCGTCCATCCGCGTGCCCGCGCGACCCGTTCGGCTGCACACGAAGCCGTCTCCCGTGCCCCCGGCCGGGCCCGCGGCCGTGGCCACGGCCACGGTGGGTGGCTCGCGGCCCACGCCCCGGAGCAGTTCGGCGATGGCCTGCTGCGGCATGCGGTCACCCTTGCCCGCCGCGATCTCGTAGCCACGGTTGAGCGTCTGCACGGCCTTGTCGGCCCAGCCAGCGCCCAGTTGCGCCTGACCGCACAGCTGCCAGGCCTTGCTCATCTCCGGTGCAAGTTCCAGGCATCGCTCCAGGCTGGCGGCCGCCTCGGCGTGCCGTCCCGCCTGCAGGTAGGCGTTGCCCAGGCTGAAGTGGGCCATCTCGTTGGTGGGGTCGGCCTGGGCCATCCGCTCGAAGTTGGCGATGCGATCCGCGTTCATGGCGGCGATGATAGAAGCCGGATCAGCGGGCGGCACGCTGGTGGTAGACCCACCACTCCAGCAGCAGCAGGGCCACGGCCAGCGCCAGCGCGAAGGGCCAGATCTCCAGCGTGGTGGAGCCGCCACCCGCCTCGATCCGCTGTCCCCCCAGGCTGAGCCGCTCCGGCGCGGCGACCCGGCACTCCGCCTCGTCCAGCAGGTTCACCGCCACCCACCGCTCGGCGGATTGCCCCCGCGCATCGGTCCAGCTGATGCGGTAGGCGCCCGCGCGTCTGGCGGGGCCCCACGCCGCCTCCCCCTCGCGGAACACCATGGGCTCCGCCGCGCCCAGGGGCGGCTGGACCATGGGCTGCGTCGCGCGATCGGGCAGGCGGACGCGGATCATCTCGCCGGGCTCGATGGAGGTCTCGCCCGCCACCTCGCCGAGGCCCGCGAGCAGCTCGAGCGACTGCGCCGTGAAGTTCACGAAGCTGCGCTGGAAGGGCCAGTTGGAATCGCCCGGCTCGAACGGACAGACGATGGCGAAGCCCGCACCCGTCCGGCCCGCCAGCGCCAGCGGCGAGCGCCCACCCTCGATCAGCGTGGTCCACCCGCTCTCCGCCGCCAGCCGATGGACACGCTGCACCACCAGCTCGTTCAGGTTGCACTGCCGGAGCGTCGGATGCTCGGTTCGCCAAGCACGGGCGAAGTCCCGACCCGGCTCGCCGAAGGGATGGAGGCCGGGCATCGCGGGCGGACGTCCGAAGAGGAGCCAGCGACCTCGATCCACCGCGGCCGGCGGATCCCCGACCCAGACCACCGCGTCGAATCCATCGGCCCAGCCCGGATCCTTCCTCATGGCCTCGACGCCGCCCGCGACATCCAGCGTGACCAGGCTGGCGGGCGAGAGCGCCTCCAGCAGCGAGCGAAGCGAGTCATCCTGCCCCACCAGCGCGAGCCGGAGGGGCCGCGCCTGGCGCACCACCGCGTGGGCCACGTCGTCGGCCGCCAACGCGTCGCCCGGACTCACGGTCCAGCGCAGCAGTCGCTCGGAACCCACGTCCAGATCCGCGAAGACCACGCGGCGCTCACCCGCGCCCTGCGTGGCGCTGGCGCCGGGCACCTGCACCGGCTGCGGCGTGACGGCCACCACGCGCGAGCCGGCGCGCAGCTCCAGCCGAAGTCCGGCGGGCGTGGCGCCGAAGTTGCGAAGCGCGGCGAACGTGTCCAGGCCGTCCGCGTCCTCGCCGGCCCGCTCGCAGCCGGCGGCCGACAGACCGGTGTTGGCGGTGTCCGCACGACCGACGCGGCTCCAGACCACCGACTCCCGACCCCGCGGCGTCGCCTCCGCCGCATCGCCGATCGCGCCGTCGCTGAAGAGCTCGATCACCGCTGGCGATGCCGAGGCGGCGCCCTCGTCCTCCCCGCGTCGTCCCGCCTGGTGCGCCCGGGCCAGCTCCAGCGCTGGAGCGAGGCAGGTGCGCTCGTCCGTCTGCGACACCGCCTCGATGCCCTGCTCGATGCGGGCGAGGCTGGTCGTGAAGGGCACCACGACCTGTGGCGACTGCGCGAAGGCGATCACCATGATCTCCGGCGCCGAGAGGGCCAGGAGTCCACCTCCCTGCAGCGCCCGGGCCCGCTCCACGGCCAGCGCCCGGGCCCGTTCCAGTCGCGTCTGGCCGGACACCTCGTCGCGCGTGGCCATGCTGGCCGATGCGTCGATCATGAGGATGGTGCGTCCCGCCGCCGTGCCGAGGCCTCGCAGCACGGGCTGGGCCACCGCCAGGGCCAGCAGCGCCAGCAGCAGCAGCTGCAGCAGGAGCAGCAGGCTGGGTCGCAGGCGCTGGAACGGCACGTTGGCGCGGAGGTCCTCGGTGCGGCGTTCCCACGCCAGCGTGCTGCTCACCGTGCGCCGCTCCCGGTGCAGTCGGAGGACGTAGAGCGACACGAGCGGCACCACGACCGACGCGAGCAGCACCAGGCCGGCCAGCGGCGAGAGCAGGCTCATCGCAGCAGCCCTCCGCGGCGGAGCGACTCCAGCATGAGACGGGGAAGGTCCTCGCGCGTGTCGATGGAGAGGTGCCGGGCGCCCAGGCGCGTGCAGAGCTCCCGCAGACGCGCGTTGTGCGCCTGCAGTCGCTCGCGATGCCGCCGGAGCAGCGCCTCGGACACGGTCACCTCCACGTCCTCGCCGGCCTCGACATCCACCAGCCGCAGGTCACCCGTGATGCCGTGTGCGCCCGGATCGATCTCCTCGGGCGCCAGCACCTGCAGCGCGAAGACGTCCCATCCGCGACCGGCCAGCGACTGCAGCCCCTGCTCCAGTCCCTCGCGCACCAGGAAATCCCCCACGAGCACCACCACGCCACGCCCCTGCCGACCCGAGGCGATCGCGCGGCACGACGCGGCGAAGTCCAGCGTGCCCGAGGCCGACTGCGAGAGCAGCCATCCCGCGGCCTCCCCCGCCTTGCGTCGACCACGAAGTCCATCGAGCCGCTCCGCGCCGCCGTCCCGCATCGCGGCCAGCGTGACGCGGTGCTGGTTGACCAGTCCCACGTACGCCAGGCTCATGGCGATGCGCCGGGCCACGTCGAACTTGCCGGGTCTGCCGAACCCCATGCTGGCGCTCGCGTCCACGGCCACCACCAGGCTGAGGTCCTCCTCCTCCAGGAAGAGCCGAAGGAACAGCCGCTCGATGCGACCGTAGATGTTCCAGTCGATGAAGCGAAGATCATCCCCGGGGGCGTAGGGCCGGAAGTCGGCGAACTCCATGCCCTGACCGCGGCGACGCGACCGCCGTTCGCCCTGTCGCGTGCCGCGAAGCATCTTGCGGCTGAGCACGTCCAGCCGGTCGAGCGCCGCCACCAGCGGCGGATCGAGCAGTTCATCGACGCGTCCGCCGGTCATGCCGCCTCCAGGGGAAGGCTCTCGAGCAGGTGCTCGATCACGCGATCCGCGTCGGCGCGATCCGCCTCGGCCTCGAAGGAGAGGTGCAGTCGGTGACGCATGGCGGGCGGCGCCACCGCACGAAGGTCGTCCACGGCCACCGCGTAGCGGCCGGCCAGCAGCGCGCGAACCTTGGCCAGCAGCACCATGGCCTGCACGGCGCGGGGTCCGGCGCCCACCCGGATCCAGCGAGCCGTCCGAGGCGCCGCGAACGATCCACCCGGCTGCGAGGACAGCGCGAGACGGATGGCCCAGTCGGCCACGTGCGGCGCCACCGCCACCTGCCTGGCGAGCCGCTGCAGCTCCACCAGTCCGGGCCCGTCGATCACCTGCGGCACCGCGGGCATGGATTCCACCGTGGTTCGCCGCAGGATCTCGCCCAGCGCCTCGCGGTCCGGCACCGGCACCAGCACCTTCGCCAGGAAACGGTCCAGCTGCGCCTCCGGCAGCGGGTAGGTGCCCTCCTGCTCGATCGGGTTCTGCGTGGCCAGGACCAGGAAGGGCCGTTCAAGCGGCGTGGTGACGCCATCCACGCTCACGCTGCGTTCCTGCATGGCCTCGAGCAGCGCGCTCTGGCTGCGCGGTGCGGCTCGATTGATCTCGTCCACCAGAAGCACCTGGCAGAACACGGGACCGGGACGGAAGGTGCGCACGCGATGGCCGCTGGCCGGATCCGTGATCAGCATGGGGGTGCCGATGACGTCGGCGGGCATGAGATCCGGCGTGCACTGCACCCGACCGGACTTGACGCCGCACGCCTCGGCGATGGTGCGCACCAGCAGCGTCTTGCCCAGGCCCGGCACGCCCTCGAGCAGCACGTGACCGTCGGCCAGCAGGCACCAGAGGCACTGCTCGAGCGTGGGACCGAGACCGACGATGCGTCGCTCGATGGCCTGCAGCAGCGCGGCCGCTCGCTGGCGGAACGCGTCGCACCGATCGCGAAGTTCCACCACGTCCACCGTGCCGTTCATGATGGACCTCCCCGGGCACGGCGCTTGGCGGCTCGCAGGCGACCCATGGGGGAGTCATCCTCGGGCTCGGACGCCTCGGCCGGCGGCGGCTCGGGAGGCGGCTCGGCCACGGCCACGGGTGATGCGGCCGCCGGCGCCTCCGCCGGCTCGCCACCGGCCCTGGCCACCGAAGGTCGCTCCGCCCGACGGCGTGCCTGTCGCCACGCCTCGGTGACACGGGCCGCGTCTGGCCGCACCGGCGCACCTCCTCGGGATGGCAGCGCGAGCGAGAGCCTCCGCACCGCCACGTCGATCACGAAGAGCGCAGCCCCGAGAATGATGCAGAGATCCCACGCCTGCCGGAGCGACTGCGGAATGGGCATGCCCTCGCGCGTGAACAGGTCCGAGGTCGCGTCCCCGAGCTGAAGCATGCGACCTCCGGTGCGACGGGCGATGGCCTCGAGGGCCGCACGATCGCACAGCCCGGGATTCCGGAATTCGCGCGGATACGGCACGCTGATCGATGCCTGCGTGAACAGGGGCCTGGCGCCGCCGGTGACGCCGATCGCGGCATTCACCAGATAGGCCCCTCGATCGTCGAGCGGGAAGCTGCCATTCCAGCGACCCGGCGCCACCTG
>RFOC01000090.1 GCA_009926815.1 Planctomycetota bacterium | reverse complement strand
ATCCAGGGGCCGTCAGGTGCAACCGGCGCAACCGGCGCAACAGGTGCCGCCGGCACGCCCGGCAGCGTGTGGCGAAGCGGTTCGGGTAGTCCGTCTGCCGCGACGGGCGTCAACGGTGACTACTACCTCGACACATCCAATGGCGACGTGTATCTGAGGGCATCGGGCAGTTACTCGGTGAGCGGCAACATCAAGGGGCCGAGCGTGTCCGCGGGTACCACGATCTCGGCATCTCAGGCGACTGGCTCGATTCTTGCGGTCACCAACACGAGCACTGCTTCGGGCAACCGCGCTGCGTTCACTGCGATTGCGGGAAACCCGAACGGGAACGGGACGGTGGTCTACGCGACACCGCCGACCAACAGTGGCATCTCATCGACGTACTACGCTGCCATGGCGAACGCGACGTCAGGATCAGTCATCGGCAACTACGGCTGGGCGAACACGCAAAGCGCCGTCCCGTTCTGGGGTCACAATGCCTCGACGGGTGGCACCAACTGGTCCACTGGTGTGCTGGGCACGAGCACGGGTCCAAACGGCCGTGCGATCATGGGCCAGGCCACCGGCGCGCCGACGGACGGCAAACTGGCCACCGGCGTGTACGGCGAAGCCACCTCGGACCAGGCAGCCAACAACACGACGGGCAGGAGCGCTGGCGTGACGGGAACCGTGAGTGCGTCGACTGGCTCCAACTATGGCGTGTACGGTCTCATTCCGTCTACGGGCAGTAGCGCCGCCGCTGGTGTTCGTGGCGAGAACAACAACACTTCTGGCGGTGTCGGCGTGAGTGCCTACACGGCGGCATCGAGCGGGCGCGCGATTCTGGCGTACGGCTCGGTGATGATCGAGAACCGTTCCGCCAACGGATCCGCCACGAGTGGCTCCGACGGCTTGATCGTGTGGTCGAACTCCGGCGCCTCGGGCTTCAACGCCTCGGGCGCCCTGTTCACGCCCTCCGATCGCAACGTGAAGAACACCTTCACGGCCGTCGACGAGCGCGACGTGCTGGAGAAACTGGCCAAGCTGCCGGTGACCAAGTGGCATTACCGGAATGACGACAAGACGTGGTACATGGGCCCCATGGCCCAGGACTTCATGGCGTCGTTCGGCCTGGGTGACAAGGACACCGTCATTCACTCCGTCAATGCCGATGGTGTGGCGCTGGCCGCGATCAAGGGTCTGAACACGAAGGTCGAGGACAGGTCGAAGGCCCTTGAGGCCCGTCTGAGCCAGCTCGAGTTCCGGCTCACGCTGCTGGAGCAGGCTCTGGCCGCCAGTCAGAAGATCGCCGTCGGCAATCTCGGTCTCGGGATGGCGATCATCGGTCTTCCCGTGGCAGCCTTCGGACTCAGGCGGCGACGGCAGTCCTGACCGGATGGGTCAGGACCTTCGCTCGGCCACGCTGAGCCCAGTCGGGTCCGGTGCCGTTCGCGGCCCAGCCTTGGGTTGCGTGCCTGGCGTCGCTACGCTGCCAGCATGTACGACGTGATCGGCGATGTCCATGGTCATGCCGAGGAGCTCGTCGAGCTGCTCGAGCGGATGGGCTATCGCCGGCAGGGTGGGGCGTTCCGTCATGCCGAGCGGTCCGCCATCTTCCTGGGCGACTGGATCGACCGTGGCCCGCACATCCGCCAAGCCTTGCAGGTGGTGCGAGAGATGGTGGAGGGGGGATCGGCTCGTGCGGTGCTGGGCAACCATGAGACCAACGCGTTGGCCTATGCAACGCCGCGATCCGCGTCGTCCGTGCCTCGCAGCCCGCAGGATTGGTGTCGGCCACGGACGGAGCGAAACGCGTCGATCCACGCGCAGACGTTGCGGCAGATTCCCGCCTCGGACTGGGCGGACTGGCTGGACTGGTTCCGCTCCATTCCGTGGTGGATCGATCTGGGTGGCTTGCGTTGCGTGCATGCATGCTGGGATGAAGGCGCGATGGCCGCCTTGGAGCGGGCCTTCGGTCCCCGATGGCAGGCAACCCCTGACATCATCCGGGCGGTGCATCATCGTGGCTCAGGCGAGGCGGAGGCCTTCGAGGCGATTCTCAAGGGACGCGAGGTGACGCTGCCCGAGGGGGTCACGCTGGCGGATCCGGAGGGACATGCGCGGCGGGCGATCCGCACGCGTTGGTACGAGCCCGCCGACGGCCGCACCTACGCCGACTTCTCGCTTCCAGCCCGTGACGGCGTTCCCGCGGAGCCGCTGCCTGGCGACTTCGTGGCCTCGTGGACCCACTATCCGGCCGTGGCACCACCGGTGATCGTGGGGCACTACTGGCTTCCGCCCACCGAGCACCCGGCGCCCCTTGCGTCGAATGTGGCCTGCGTGGACTACTCCGTGGCCCGGGGCGGGCGGCTTGCGGCGTATCGCTGGGACGGTGAGCGCTCGCTCTCGGCCGAGCGCTTCGTCACGGTCCCGGCGCGGGGAAGCCTGAGGCATGCCGCCGATAGCATGCAGGCATGACGCCCGTCACGGCCACGCGATCCGCTGCGCTCGACGCCACGATCCCTCCCATCGCCCAGCGCCCCGAGGCGATGCAGGCGATCGAGGCGCTGCTCGATGCGGCCGAGGTGGGCACCCGCGACATCACCGGTGTGCGTCCGGCTCGGGAGGGCGGCAAGGAGACCCTTCAGGCCTGGCTTGAACGGGCGAAGACCGTTCGTGGCCGTCCGGGCTACTTCCCCTACCTCGGAAGCGGCCGTGGGCGAGGACCGCTGGTCGAGCTGCTCGACGGCAGCGTGAAGTGGGACCTGATCAACGGCATTGGCGTTCACATGTTCGGCCACGGCGACCGCGAGGTGATGCGAGCCTCGCTGCAGGCCGCCCTGGGCGACAGCGTGATGCAGGGCAACCTGCAGTTCAACGCCGACAGCGTGGCTTTCGCGGAATTCCTGGCCGCCGAGGCCGCCAAGCACAGCGCCATGAAGCACTGCTTCGTCACCAACTCAGGCTGCATGGCCAACGAATCGGCGCTGAAGATCTGCATGCAGAAGCGGAATGGCGCACCTCGGGTGCTCGCCTTCAGCGACTGCTTCATGGGTCGCAGCATCACCATGAGTCAGATCGGCGACGAGCCGGGCTACCGACAGGGCGTGGCGCTGAGCACGCTGGTGGACTACATCCCGTTCTACGAACCCGAGATGGGGGCCCGCAGCATCGAGATGAGCCTGTGGCATCTGAAGGAGGCCCTTCGCCGGTGGCCGGGCCAGCACGCCTGCTTCGTGTTCGAGCTGGTGCAGGGCGAGGGTGGCTTCAAGACGGCGCCAAGGGAGTTCCATGTCGCGCTCATGCAGGCGTGCCGCGATGCCGGGGTGCCTGTCTGGGACGATGAGGTGCAGACCTTCGGCCGCACCACCAGCATGTTCGCCTTCGAGGCGATGCAGCTTGGCGAGTACATCGACGTGGTCACCGTGGGGAAGATGACCCAGGCGTGCGCGTGCCTGTACACCGAGGCGTTCCATCCAAAGCCGGGGCTGCTTGCCGGCACGTTCAGTGCCAGCGTCTCGGCGTTCCACACGGGCCTGAGCATCCTGAAGCGCATGCATGCGGGCGGGTACTACGGACCCCAGGGCCGCATCGCCGGGCTTCATGCGGCCTTCCGCACGCACGCCGAGGCGCTGGTGAAGAGGCACCCGGAGTGGTTCCCGCCGGCGAAGCTGCCGCTGGGCCGCGAGAGCCGGCAGTTCGTCGGTGGCACGGGCGGCATGATGCGGCTGACCCCGTTCGGCGGCGACAAGGACCGCATCGGCCGGCTGCTGCAGAACCTGTTCGAGGATGGCGTGATCGCCTTCTCCTGCGGGCATGGCCCGTACCACCTGCGTTTCCTGCCGCCGATCGGCGTGATGCAGCCGGAGGACTTCGGCGAGGTGTTCGCGATCCTCGAGAAGAGCATGGCCCGAACGGCCTGAAGAGAGACGACCCATGTTCCTGATCCGACAGGCGATGCCCGACGACCAGGCCACGCTGCTCAAGCTGGCCAAGATGGTGCACTTCCTGAACCTGCCCGCCGACCGCGACCTGATCGCGGCCAAGATCGCCCGCAGCC
Organism: Planctomycetota bacterium; assembly: GCA_009926815.1. GTDB lineage: Bacteria > Planctomycetota > Phycisphaerae > Phycisphaerales > SM1A02 > SYAC01. The sequence continues at coordinate 3,851 of RFOC01000090.1, read as the reverse complement.
GGCGCAGCTTCGAGGGCCAGGAGGCCAGCGAGCGGGAGCGCGAGTACATGTTCGTGCTGGAGGACCATGACACGGGCGCCGTGGTGGGCACCTGCTGCGTCATCGGACGCGTGGGCTGGCCCGGCTGGCCGCACGTGTTCCTGCAGGTGCGGCGCCGCGAGTTCTGGAGCAAGGACCTGCAGCAGGGGACCAGCCACGTCACGCTGGAGTTCGGCAGCGAGGAGAAGGGCTTCAGCGAGGTGGGCGGGCTGATCCTGGCTCCGGGCTACCGCGGCCACCGGGAGCGGCTGGGATCCATGCTCTCGCTGGTCCGGTTCCATTTCATGGGCCTGCATCGCGAGCGATTCCACAAGCGGGTGCTTGCGGAACTGATGGGGCCGGTCACGCCGGACAGCCGGACGCTGCTGTGGGAGTACCTGGGTCGGCGGTTCATCAACCTCAGCTACCAGGAGGCGGACCTGTTCTGCCAGCACAGCAAGGAGTTCATGACCAGCCTGTGGCCCCGGGGCGAGATCCACGCGAGCATCCTGCCGCCGGACGCCAGGGCGCTCATTGGCAAGGTGGGCGAGGAGACGATTCCCGCGAAGGTGCTTCTGGAGCGACAGGGCTTCAGGCCGACGGATCACGTGGATCCCTTCGATGGCGGACCGTATTTCGCCGCGCAACGCGACGAGATTCCCCTGGTGAAGGCCACTCGGCGGGTCCGATTCGCCGGCGTGAGCGCGAAGGGGCTGAAGCAGGTCGCCTTCGTGAGCTTCCAGTCCAAGGAGAATGGCTTCCGGGCCGTGCGTTGCGCGTGCTCCGTGGGCGCGGCCGGAGTCCGGCTCGCAAGGAGCGTGGCTGCGGCTCTCGGCGTGGAGCCGGGAGATCGGCTGGGCGTGACGCCGCTTCCCGAGGTGGTGCGACGGGTCCGCGCCAAGGGAGCCCGCTGAGCCATGTCGGGCGTTGGCCCGCTGCGGCAACCCTCGGATTTCATCGGCGGTCGTTGGGCGGCCATTCCCGGAGATGACGTGGTGAGCCGGGATCCGGCGGCCCCCGATCACGTGGTGTGGTCCGGCTCTCCGAGGATGGCCCACGTGGATGAGGCCGTGGCCGCGGCCCGCGAGGCCTTTCCGGCCTGGCGATCCAGGTCCATGGACGAGCGTGCGTCGTTGCTGCGACGGTTCGCCGAGGTCTGCGGACGACATGCCGAGCGGCTGGCCCGGACCATCACGGCCGAGATGGGCAAGACGCTGGCCGAGAGCCGTGCCGAGGCGAAGCTGCTGCAGGACAAGGTGTCGATCACGCTCGATCCCCTCACGCTGTCGCGGGTCCGAGATTTCGAGGTGGATGCGGGGGCGGGCAAGGTGGGCCGCTGCCAGTTCCGCCCGCTGGGCGTCATGGCGGTGGTGGGGCCGTTCAACTTCCCGGCCCACCTGCCCCATGGGCACTGGGTGCCGGCGCTCCTGCTGGGCAACACCGTGGTGTTCAAGCCCAGTGATCGCACTCCGGCCACGGGGCAGCTGGTCGCGGAGATCGCCGAGGAGACGGGATTCCCGGCAGGCGTCTTCAACGTGGTGCAGGGGGGTGCGGAGATCGCGTCCAGCCTGGTGTGCCACCCGGACATCGACGGCGTGCTGTTCACCGGTTCCTTCCCGGTGGGCCGAAGGATCCTCGAGGCCAATCTGGACCGTCCCGGCCGCATGATTGCGCTGGAGATGGGTGGCAGCAATGCAGCCATCGTCTGGCACGACGCGGACCCTCGTCGGGCGGTGCTCGAGTGTCTTCGCTCGGCGTATGCCACCACCGGGCAGCGATGCACCTGCACGCGCCGCGTGCTCGTGCACGAGGCGATGGCGGAGCGGTTCATCACGGCGTTCTGCAAGGTGGCCAGCACTGCGGTCATCGGCGCGGGCACCGATCCTGAGCCCGTGTTCATGGGGCCGGTGGTGTCGCGTCAGGCCCGCGACGCGGTGCTTGAGCGTCAGGTGGCCCTCGCCGGCCTCGGCGGCCGGGTGCTGATGGAGGCGGTGGCCCTCGATCGCCCGGGCTGGTTCGTCGGGCCGGGTCTGGTGCAGGTGCCGCGCTTCGACCGAGGCAGCGACTGCGAGACCTTCGGCCCGCTGGTGCAGGTGAGTGTGGTCAGCGACCTGGATGACGCCATCGCCCAGGCGAATGCCACGGATTTCGGCCTGGTGGCTGCCGTCTTCACGCGAAGCGACGCGGTGTGGCGATCGTGTCAGGACCGGATCCGCGTGGGTTGCCTGAATCGCAACACGGGAACGGCGGGGGCCAGCAGCCGCCTGCCCTTCGGGGGACTTGGCCGAAGCGGGAACCTCCGGCCGGCCGGCAGTTTCGCGGTGGATCTGGCGGCCTATCCGCTGGCCAGCATGGAGGATGGGGGTGAGGCCACGGTTGTTCCGCCGGGCGTGCGTTCCATGGACGACCTGCCGGGCTGACGCTCAGGCTGCAGGCATGCGGAGCGCCTTCCGCAACGGCGTGGCGAAGGGGCCTGGAATGGCCTGAAGCAGTCGCTCGAGCGTCGGCGTGTAGCCGAAGCGGATGAGAAGCAGGGACAGGATCGCGTAGATCACGCCAGAAAGCCCGAATTCAATGCCGGCGGCCACGCGTTCATGGATGGCCGACCTGAGGGGTTCCGTGATGCTGTGGGAGAGTCCGGCGGCGGCGACGGCGCTGAGCAGCGCGGCCAGAGGTGTGGAGTAGAGCTCGTAGATGATGGAGCCTCGGGACAGGCCGGAGTGCAGCAGCACGCGGAACAGTTCATAGGTCGCCGCGATGAGGCTCGTGGCTCCAACGGCGAAGGCGAGAATGATGCCTGAAGCAACAGCATCCAGACCCAGCGCGATGCATGCGATGCCGCCAATCGCGGCGCCAACGATCTTGGGAATGGCGCGGAAGAGGTCGAGCCGGATCGCGAGCCTCCAGTTCCGGAGTCCGGCGATGGGCGCGCCCACCAGCTGGAGAGCCGTGGTGTAGATCGCCGCGATGGACAGGATGAGGACGGGCCATCGAGCGTCAGCCCAGCGGCCACCCCAGACGGCCCGCTCGAACGGCTCGAAGATCGCTGGAATCGACATGGTGATGAGCGGGATGAAGACCATGGCACCGTTGAACACGATGTGGAGACTCTCCCGCTCTCGGTCGGGGTTGCCCCGGACAGCGGCGGTGGCCGAGGTGAACACGGCTCGAAGCGTGGTTCCCACCAGCATGGTGGGCTGGGATGCGAGTTGCATGGCGAAGAAGTAGAACCCGATCACGGTCACGGGCACCAGGATGCTGCCCACCAAGGCATCCGTCTGTGAGCCGAGGGTGGTGAGCACGGCCATGATCAGGGGCAGTCGGAGTTCGCGGAAGGTTTGGGCCAACCAGGGCCCCTTGCGGCCCATCTCCTTCATGCGGAGGCCTCCGCGGGTGAGCGTCCAGAGGCCCTCGATGACGGCTCCGGCGGTCAGGGCGCCCGCGAGAGCAAGAGGCCCGGCGCCTGACGCGGCAAGGATCCACGTCGAGAAAAACTTGATCGCCCCTGAGAGCGAATCGACGATGGAGATTTCGCGGACCCGACCTTCGCTCGTGATCCGGCATCGACCGAACCAGGCTGCGTTGAAGAGTGCGAAGTTCAGGGTCAGGACCAGGATGGTGTGAAGCAGGACGGATCGGGGGTACCCCTTCTCTGCTGCGAAGCGCTCAGCGACTGGCCATGCAGCCAACAGCGACAAGCCGCATCCAATGGCAGCGAAGAGCATGGTGTAGCGATAGATCCGCCACCCCGTTGTCCGGAACTCCTCGACGGTCATGGTCTGCGCGTGGTTGCCGGTGCCGCCCCCACGCAGACCCGTGGTGACGAGGATCAC
>RFOC01000089.1 GCA_009926815.1 Planctomycetota bacterium | reverse complement strand
ACCACGCCGCAGGGATTGCTGGGGCTGTTCAGGATGATCGCGCGGGTGCGCGGCGAGATGGCCCGCTCGATGGCCGCGGGATCGATGCGGAAACCGTCCTCCACGCTCGAGGGCACCTCCCGGCAGAAGCCGCCGAAGAGCTCGATGAGCGGGCGGTAGCTGACCCAGGCGGGCGTGGGCAGGATCACCTCGTCGCCCCCGCCGGGCTGCAGCAGGGTCTGCAGGGCGATGGCGATGGCGTGCTTGGCCCCCACGGTGATGGTGACGTGCTCGGCCCTGCAGTCGATGCCGTTGTCCCGCTTCAGCTTGTCGGCGATCGCCTGGCGCGCGGCCTTGTCGCCGGGCGTGGGGGCGTAGCGCGTCAGGCCCGCGTCGATGCCGCGCTTGGCGGCCTCGCGGATGTGCGCGGGCGTGTCGAAGTCCGGCTCACCCACGCCGAAGCTGATCACGGCCTTGCCCGAGGCCTTCAGCGCGGCGGCCTTCGCGGCCACCGCCAGGGTGGCGCTCTCCTTCATCCGGGCCACGGGTTCGCCGATGTGCATGGGCGGAAGATAGCGGTCGGCGAACATGCGGCCATCGCTACACTTGCCCGATGCACTTCGACGCCCACCAGCCTGTCCTCGACGAGCTTGAGGCGCGGATCACCGCCATCCGCGACTCTCTTTGACTTCCCCAGGAAGATCTCCCAGCGCAACGAGATGGTGGACCGCATGGGGGCCGCGGACTTCTGGAACGACCCGAAGGGCGCCCAGAAGGTCATCGCCGAACTGAAGGTGCTCCGGGCCCAGGTGGAGCCGCTCGAGGGCGTCATCAAGGATTTCGAGGACGCCCAGGTGGGCTACCAGCTGGCCAAGGAGGGTGGCGACGGCGACATGCTCGCCGAGGTGGACGAGACCCTCTTCCGGCTGCAGTCGCGCATGGCCGCGGTGGAGCGGCAGAGCCTGCTCAGCGGCAAGCATGACCACCGCAACTGCTTCGTGAGCATCCAGGCCGGTGCCGGCGGCGCCGAGGCCGAGGACTGGGCGGGCATGCTGGAGCGCATGTACCTGTACTACTGGAACGAGATGGGCTGGAAGCCCGAGGAGATGCACCGCAGCCCGGGCGCCGAGGCGGGCGTGAGCGAGGTGAGCTACCTGCTGCAGGGCCCCTTCGCCTTCGGCTACATGGGCTGCGAGCGCGGGGCGCACCGCTTGGCGCGTGTGAGCCCCTTCAACGCCGAGGGCAAGCGGCAGACCAGCTTCGCCACGGTGGAGGTCACCCCGGAATTCGAGGAGACGGATCTGGAGATCCCGGCGAAGGACCTGGACATCGTGCCGTTCGTCCGCGCCAGCGGGCCGGGTGGCCAGAACGTGAACAAGGTGGCCACGGCCATCCGCGTCACGCACATCCCCACCGGCATCCAGGTGACCGCCAGCACCTTCCGCGACCAGCCGCAGAACCGCAAGCAGGCGCTCACCATCCTGCGCGGCAAGCTGGAGCAGCTGGAGGAGGAGCGACGCGCCGCGGAGATCGCGGCGGTGTCGGGCGGCAAGGTCACGCGCGACTGGGGCAACCAGATCCGCAGCTACGTCTTCTACGACAACCGCGTGAAGGATCACCGCACCGGCCACGAGACGGGCAACCCCCAGCACGTGCTCGACGGCCACGTCGCCGACTTCATCGACGCCGAACTGCAGCGGCGCCGCACCGAACGCGAGCGCGGCGGCGGCAAGGGCTGAGCCGGCATGGAGGCGGTGGATCCCATCGTGGACCTGGGCCCGGATGCGTGGCGTGATCCGCGCCGTGCCGGGACCCTGGAGTGGCTCAGCACCAACGGCATGGGCGGCTACGCCTGCGGCACCGTGGGCGGGCTGCTGCAGCGGCGCTGGCATGGCCTGCTGGTGGCCGCCACCGACGTGCCGGCCGGTCGCACCATGCTGGTGCCCAAGATCGAGATCTTCGCCACCGTGGCCGGCCGCGAGTGGTCCCTGACGGCCAACGAGTGGTCCGGCAGCGGCATCGACGCGCCTGGCCTGGGTTGCCTGGTGCGCGTCCACATGGCCGGCGCCGTGGTGGTGCGGCACTGGCGATTCGGCGCCGCCCTGCTCGAGGAGCGGATCGCCATGGCCCGGGGCCGCAACGCCACCGCCGTGGTGCTCACGCTTCGCCGCGCGCCGGGGCCCGTGCGACTGCGCGTGAAGACCCTGGTGAACCGCCGGCCGCATGACCAGCTCACGCGTCCGGGCAGCTGGAAGGCGGACATCGCCGTGGCTGCGCGGGGACTCCAGGTGGCCTTCGAGGGCGCATCCGGCGAGGGCAGCCGCGTCTACCTGCAGGCGGACGGCGCCAAGGGCGTGCCCGACGGCACGTGGTACCGCGACTACCTGCTGCCGGTCGAGCGGGGCCTGGGCTACGACTGCATCGACGCCAGCGTCTGCGCCGGCGAACTGCTCCTCACGCTCCAGCCCGGTCGGAGCGTGGGCCTCACCGCGAGCACGCGCGGCGAGCCCGCCGGCGAGGGCGAGCGGATCGTGGCCGCGGCCTTGCGGCGATCACGACAGCTGCTCGCGCAGGCCGGTGCGGCGGGCGATCACTTCCGATCGCGGCTGGTGCTGTCGGCGGACCAGTTCATCGTGGAACGACCGCTGCCCGGGGGCCGGCGCGGCACCAGCGTGATCGCGGGCTACCCGTGGTTCGCCGACTGGAGCCGAGATGCGCTGATCTCCCTGCCGGGCCTGCTGCTCTCCACGGGTCGGCACGAGGAGGCGGCGTCGCTGCTGAGGTCGCTGGCCGCCTTCCAGAAGGATGGCCTGCTGCCCAACCGCTTCCCCGCCCCGGGCGAGGCGTGGATGGACAACAGCGTGGACGCGCCGCTGCTGCTGGCCGAGGCCGCGCGTCGCACGGTGAACGTCACGCGCGACCTGGGACTGGCGCGCGATCTCTGGCCCGCGCTGCAGGCGGTGGTGGATCACTTCATCGCCGGCACGGGCCACGGCATCCGCGTGGACCCCGCCGACGGCCTGGTGAGCGCAGGCGAACCCGGGGTGCAGCTGACGTGGATGGATGCCAAGGTGCACGGGCGCGTGATCACGCCGCGCATGGGCAAGCCCGTGGAGATCAACGCGCTGTGGTGCGGCCTGCTCCAGACCATGGTCGAGTGGGGCGCACGCCTGCGCCGCGACACCACGGCCCATGCCCGGGCGCTCGCGAAGGCGCGCCGATCGTTCGGCCGGTTCCTGCGACCGGATGGCGATGGACTGATGGACGTGCTCGACGGACCGGAAGGCCACGAGGCCTGCCTGCGGCCCAACCAGCTCCTGGCGCTCACGGGCCCGCAATCGCTGGTCACCGCCGCGACCGCACGCAGGATCCTGGCCCGCGCGCACGACGAACTGCTCACCCCCTACGGCCTTCGCACGCTCGGACCGCGGGAGCCCGGCTACGTGGGCCGATTCGAGGGGCCCGTGGAATCCCGCGATGCGGCCTACCACATGGGCACCGTGTGGCCCTGGCTGCTCGGGCCGCATGCGAACGCGGCGCGGCGCTTCGGCAGCGCCGCGGACATCGACTTCATGCGACAGCCGTTCGTGCATCACCTGCGCGAAGGGTGCGTGGGCCAGGTGTGCGAGGTGGCCGATGGCGACGCGCCCCAGCGACCCGGTGGCTGCTTCGCCCAGGCGTGGAGCGTGGCAGCCCTGCTCGATGATGCTGCGGGACTCGACGCGCCAACCCGGTCCCCGCGGTGATCCGCTTCGCCCTCCGCGATTCATCTTTCGCTGAAATCCGTCGCGTCCTTTGAACCGCCTGACACGCGGCTTCCGATGCATGCACCGTTAGACTGACGAGGCGCGGCTTCGCTGCGCCATCGATCCAGTCGAAGGAGCAGCCGCGAGCGAGCCGCCATCCATCCTGCAGCGCGTGGCCGCCGGCGAGTCAGGCGCCATCAACGAGTGCCTGAAGCGGTTTCACGGCCTCGTGTGGTCGCTGGCCCGGCGCCTGGGCGGCCCCGCCTCCGACGCCGAGGATGCGGTGCAGGAGATCTTCATCGATCTGTGGCGAAGCGCCGCGCGGTTCGACCCGGGCATCGCCAGCGAGACCACCTTCGTGGCCATGATCGCGCGGCGGCGGCTGATCGACCGCGGCCGACGCCGCATGCGCCGTCCGGAGTCGGCCATGATCGAGGAGACGATCTCCGCCCCGGACCTGCCCTTCGATCCGGTGGAGATCGGCGAGGCGGCGCGCATCGCCGATGCCGCCATCAAGGAACTCCGCCCGGAACAGCAGCGCGTGCTCCGCATGGCCATTCACCAGGGCTACAGCCACGAGCAGATCTCGACCGCCACCGGCCTCCCGCTGGGCACCGTGAAGACCCACGCGCGCCGCGGGCTGATCCGTCTGCGGCAGTCGCTGGCCGAATCCGGGATCGCGCCGGAGAACTTCCGGGTTCCCGGGCCGGACACCCCCTCGGGGGATCGCAGGCCTGGCGGCTGAAACGGCGGGCGGGGCCCGCGGTACAAATGGCCCCATGCTGATCGGCACCCTCGCTGGAACGGTCCTGCTCGCACCCCTGGCTCTCGCGGCCAACGACCCGACCCAGGCCCCGCCTGCGGCCATGCTCCGGTACCCGGACGTGGGTGCACGCGACATCGTCTTCACCTTCGGGGGCGATCTCTGGCTGGTGGACAAGGCCGGCGGCGTGGCTCGACCGCTCACCTCGGCCCGCGGCCCCGAGAGCACGCCGAAGTTCTCGCCCGACGGCACGCGCGTGGCCTTCGTGGGTGGTTACGAGGGCAACCGCGACATCCACGTGATTCCCGTGGGCGGGGGCGAACCCTTCCGCGTGACCCACCACCCCTCCGCGGAGAACCTGAACGACTGGACCGGCGACGCGCTGCTGTTCACCACCAACGAACTCGGCGGACTCACGCGCCAGGCGCGACCCTTCCGCGTGCCGGCCTCCGGCGGCATGCCCGAGGCGCTGCCCGTGCCCTACGGCGCCAACGCCACCATCGACCGCACCGGCGAGTGGCTGGCCTACACGCCGCACGCCATCGACACGCGCACCTGGAAGCGATACCGCGGCGGCATGGCGACCGACATCTGGCTCTACAACCTCAAGTCGGGCCAGAGCCGTCGCGTGACCGACCACGAGGGCATCGACAGCCTGCCCATGTGGCATGGCGGCACGCTGTACTACCTGAGCGACCAGGGCGAGGGCCACAGGCTCAACGTGTTCCGCTTCGATCCGGCCACCGGCACGCGCACGCAGGTGACCCGCTTCACGGACGAGGACGTGCGATGGCCCAGCATCGGGCCCGATGACGCGGGTCCGGGCGAGATCGTCTTCCAGAAGGGCGACAAGCTCATGCTGGTCGACCTGGGCAGCGGGCAGTCCCGCGAGGTCTCGGTGCGCATTCCCGGCGATCGGCCTCGCGTGGCCCAGCGCTCCGTGAACCAGGGCAAGAACATCTCGGACTGGTCCATCGGTCCCTCGGGCGCCCGCGTGGCCGTGAGCGCCCGCGGTGACCTGTGGACCTGCCCCGCCGAGAACGGCACGCCCCGCGCCATCACCGGCACCAGCGGCGTCTTCGAGCGCAGCCCGGCGTGGAGCCCCGATGGCAAGTGGATCGCCTTCTTCGACGACTCCACCGGCGAGTACGAGCTGCACCTGGTTTCCACCGACGGCAAGCGCGAGCGCCGCCAGCTCACCAGCGATGGCGGTCCCTTCAAGAACGAGATCTTCTGGAGTCCCGACAGCAAGCGCGTGGCCTACGCGGACAAGACCGGGTCCCTGTACCTGGTGAACCTGGAGGACGGCGCGCGCACGCTGGTCGACAAGGATCCCGCGGCGCGCACGCTGCGGCCCAGCTTCACCAGGGATGGCGCCTGGCTGGCCTATGCCCGCGGCGAGGCGGACCGCCAGACCACGGCCATCTGGCTGCTCGAGGTGGCCACCGGCACGAAGACCCAGGTCACGGCGGGCATGTTCGGGGACTCGTGGCCCACCTTCGACCGCAAGGGCGACTACCTGGCGTTCGCCAGCGAGCGCCGCTTCGAACCCACCTACGGGAGCCTGGACCGCACCTGGGTGTACAAGGACACCGACCAGCTCTTCCTGGTGCCGCTGCGCAAGGACGTGAAGCTGCCGTGGCCGCCCGAGAGCGACGAGGAGAAGCCCGCGGACGCGAAGAAGGACGATCCGAACAAGGGCGAGGCGAAGAAGGACGAGGGCGCGAAGGAGGCCAAGGCCGGCAAGGCCGATGGCGCGGGCGAGAAGACCGCTCCCAAGGAGGGGAAGCGGGAAGACGACGACGATGATGATGACGACGATGACGACGATGACGACAAGCCGGCTCCAGGAAAGGACTCGTCCGGGGACGCGGCTCCGGCGAAGGAAGGCAAGGCCGAGGAAGGCAAGGCCGACCATGCCAAGGCTGGCGCCGGCAAGACGAGGAAGGAGCCCGAGCCCATCCGGATCGACCTCGACGGCTTCGAGGCGCGGGCCATCCAGCTTCCCGTGAAGTCGGGCGGCTACGGACCCATCGCCTTCAACGACAAGGGCCAGCTCATCTATGCCCGGCAGGGTGACGGCATCCGGCTTCTCGACCTGACCGACAAGGAGAAGAAGGAGAAGAGCGTCACCGAAGGCGGAAGCTTCGAGATCAGCGCCGACGGCAAGAAGCTGCTGCTGGGCCGCGGCGGCGGCGCGGTGGTGGTGGATGCGGCAGCCGATGCGAAGGCGAAGAGCGTGGTCACCAGCCCCATGGAGGCCACCATCGATCCTCGCGCCGAGTGGCGACAGATCATCCTGGACTGCCATCGCATCATGCGCGACTGGTTCTACGACCCGGGCATGCACCAGGTGGACTGGAACGCCCAGCGCGACCGGGCCCTGAAGCTGCTCGAGAGCGCCAACAGCCGCGAGGACGTGAACTGGATCATCGCCGAGATGATCAGCGAGCTGAACGTGGGCCACGCCTACCTGCAGGGCACCGGTGACGTGGAGGGTGCACCGAACGGCGGCGCGGGCATGCTCGGCGTGGAGTGGGCCATCGGCGCCGGCGAGGACGGCACGCGCGCCTACCGCCTGCAGCAACTGGTGGAGGGCGCTCCGTGGGACACCGACGCGCGCAACCCGCTTCGGCAGGCGGGCGTGAAGCCCGGCGAGTACCTGCTGGCGGTCAACGGCCGGCCCATGGACATGACCATGGATCCATGGTCGGCCTTCGAGGGGATGGAGGACAAGGTGGTCACGCTGACCGTCAGCGAGAAGCCCACGCGCGACGGCACCGAGCGCGACGTGGTGGTGCGCACCCTGGGCAGCGAGCAGCCGCTGCGATACCGCGCCTGGATCGAGCGAAACCGCCAGCTGGTGGAGCGGCTCAGCGAGGGCCAGGTGGGCTACGTCTACGTGCCCAACACCGGCGTGGATGGGCAGAACGACCTGGTCCGCCAGTTCGTGAGCCAGCGGTTCAAGCCGGCGCTGCTGGTGGATGATCGCTGGAATGGCGGCGGCCAGATCCCCCACCGCTTCATCGAGCTGATGAACCGGCCCGCCACCAACGCGTGGGCGCGTCGCGACGCCACCGACTGGGAATCACCGGACGACTCGCACCAGGGTCCCAAGGCCATGCTGATCAACGGCCTGGCGGGCTCGGGCGGCGACATGTTCCCGTGGCTCTTCCGCCACAAGGGCATGGGGCCACTCATCGGCACGCGCACCTGGGGCGGCCTGGTGGGCATCAGCGGCAACCCCGGCTTCATCGACGGCGGCAACATCAGCGTGCCCACCTTCGGCTTCTACAAGCTCGACGGCACGTGGGGCGTGGAGGGCCACGGCGTCGATCCCGACATCGAGGTGATCGACGATCCCGGCGTGATGAAGGGTGGTCTGGCCGCGGGTGGAAGCGATCCGCAGATCGAGAAGGCCGTGGAGGTGCTCAGGAAGCAGCTGGCCG
>RFOC01000088.1 GCA_009926815.1 Planctomycetota bacterium | reverse complement strand
CAGCCCGGGACGCTCGCGGGCGGCGCAGCCGCACGCGGCTCTCCGCTTCAACAACGACAGAACGCGACCGGCAGGTCGCGTTCTGGAGTGAAGGAAGCGGAGAGGGTGGGATTCGAACCCACGAGTAGGACAAGCCCACTACTAGTTTTCGAGACTAGCTCTTTCAACCGCTCAGACACCTCTCCGAGCACCCGTCAGTATGGGGGGCGACCCGCCGGGCCGCAAGCATGGCTCAGGCCTTCGCCCGGGCCGGCGGCTCCAGGCCGCACTGGTCCCAGTCGATGGTGATCTTCTCTTCCATGATCTCGGCGACCACGATCTCGAGGTCGCTTCGGCCATGACGCTCGACGAGCGGCCGGGCCCCCTCGATCAACTCCTGGAGGCGCTTCTGGATGAGGGCGGTGAGCTTGAAACGGCCACCGAACTTGTCCACGATTTCGTCGCTGAGCAGGGCTTCGATCACGGGTGGGGTCCTCCGAAGGGGCTTTCGCCGAGCCCCGGAGTGTAGCCGAAACTCGCCCCCACCGGAACCCCCTTTCCGACCCCATGCAGGGGCATCGCTACCCTGCGACCATGGGTCGTCCGATCCCGCTTCAAGCCCGCCTGCGGATCCGGCTCGGCCTGGACCGGGAATGGTGGCTTCTGGCCGTGGCAGGAGGCGTGGGCGTGCTCATGGCTGCGGTGGCCATCGCCTTCATCACCCCCATCCGCTGGCTGGAAAGACTGCCGGAGCACCTCGGTCCCGACCACCCCACCGCCACCACCGTGGCGGTGCTGGCCGGACCGATCCTGGGCGCCCTGCTGACTGGACTGGTGTTCACGCTGCTGCCAAGCGCCTTCCGAGGCCACGGCGTCTCCCGCGTGCTGTACGCGGTGAACCGGCAGCAGTCGTCCATTCCGCTGCGCATCGGCCTTCGGCAGTGGCTGGCCAGCACCTGCACGATCGGCTCGGGCGGCAGCGCCGGCCCCGAGGGACCCATCGTGACCATCGGAGCCACCATGGGAAGCAACCTGGCCCGCTGGCTCGGCGGTGATGCCGCCGGCACCGCCACGCTGCTGGGATGCGGCTGCGCCGCCGGCCTGGCCGCGGTGTTCAACGCGCCGCTGGCGGGCATCTTCTTCACGCTCGAGGTCATCCTTCGGGACTTCTCCCTGCGCACCTTCACGCCCATCGTGGTGGCGGGCGTGGTCAGTGCCGCCACGGCACAGACCCTGCTGGGCGGGCAGGAACCCCTCTTCGGACAGATCCCGGAATTCCTCCGCCACGGCGACGCGTTCACGCTGGGACAGACGCCGCTCTTCATCGCGCTGGGCCTGTTCTGCGCGCTGCCGGCCGTGGGTTTCATACGCCTGCTTCCGCGCGCGGAGCACGCCTTCAGCCGACTGCCGCTGCCCCGCAATCTGCGGCCCACGGTGGGTGCGTTCATGCTCTGCGGCCTGGGTGCGGCGTACCTCTGGCTGCGGCCCGGCGCTCATGCCATGCCGCCCTTCTTCGGCGCCGGCTATGCCGCCACCCGGGAACTGATGACCCCCGACTTCTACGCCACCGCGCTCCAGGCCACCCCGTGGGTCATGGGCGGCCTGGCGCTGGCGGTGCTCGGGGCCGGGTTGCTCAAGGCCCTCGCCACGTGCCTCACGCTGGGCTCGGGCGGCGCCGGCGGCCTGTTCGCGCCAAGCCTGCTGCTGGGCGCCATGACCGGTGGCGCGTTCGGTCTTGGCCTGCACGCCGCGGGATTCGCCTCGGCGCCAAGCCCGGCCGCCTTCGCGCTGGTCGGCATGGCCGCCATGATCGCCGCCACCACCCACGCCCCGCTCACGGGGGTGCTGCTGGTCTACGAGTTGACCAGCAGCTACAGCGTCATCCTGCCCCTCATGCTCACGGCGGTGATCGCCACCATGGTCACCCGGCTGCTGCACCGGGACAGCATCTACACGGCGGAGCTGTCCGCGCTGGGCATCCGATTGGGAAGCATGAGCGACCTGACCGTGCTGCGCCGGATTCGCGTGAGCGACCTGGAACTGGACGCGCCCCGGCTGGTCCGCCTGGACGATCCAGCCTCGCACCTCGTCGATCGCATGCAGGATGAGGGTGCCCACGAATTCCTGGTCGGTGACGCCGAGGGCCACTACCGGGGCATGGTCACGCGGCATCAGTTGCACGATGCGCTGGTGAACCGCGAGGCCATTCCCCTGCTCACCGTGGAGGAACTCATGCGCGACGACCTGCCCGTGGTTCGGCAGGGCGACACGCTGGACGCGGCCCTGGATCGCTTCAGCCGCCACGACGTGGAGAGCCTGCCCGTGATCCACGATCAGGATCCAGGTCGCGTGGTGGGGCTGGTGAGCCGCGCCCAGCTGCTGCGGCGCTACCAGCAGGAACTGGAGCGGGAGAGCTGATGGCTGCGCTTCGATTCCCGGCTCGCATGCGCGTGCGGCTGGACCGCGACTTCCGCAGGGCCTACGCGGCACGCCTGCGACGCGATCTGGGCTTCGCGCAGCTCCTGGCTGCCGCGAACGGCCTGCCGCATCCTCGACTGGGCATCAGCATCGGCCGACGGGTGGGCACGGCCGTGCGCCGAAATCGCATCAAGCGACTGCTTCGCGAGGCCTTCCGACTGGAGCAGCGATCCATGCCGGCCGGCGTGGACCTGATCGTGCAGGTCCGACCGCACGAGCCGCGCACGCTGGAGGACTATCGAGAGGCCATGCTTCGCCATGCGCCGCCGCTGGGCGAGCTGGCCCTCAGGGCACCGGATCGTGGCCGCAGCCGCCCCATGGATGGCACCGAAGCAGCCGACGCAGGGTGAGCCAGCCGCCGCGCAGGGCGCCGTGCCTGCGGAACGCCTCCACGGCGTAGACCGAGCAGCTGGGATCGAAGCGGCATCGACCGCCCAGCCAGTGCGACAGCGTCAGCTGGTAGCCGCGGACCAGGGCCATGCCCAGGCGGGCCGGCAGTCCGGGGCCCGGGTCGACTCGGGTCACGGAAGCTCGCGCACGGGATTGCGCACCCGGCCCACGCCCTCGATCTCCACCTCGATGGTGTCCCCGTGCTTCAGGAAGACCGGAGGCGTGCGGGCGCTGCCCACGCCCGCCGGCGATCCCGTGAGGATGATGGTGCCCTCCAGCAGCGTGGTGCCGCGACTGAGCATGGCGATGAGCCGGCCGACGCCGTGGAACATGAGTCCCGTGCCGGCATCCTGCATGACCTGGCCGTTGAGGCGGGTGAGGATCCGCAGCTGTCCCGGATCCGGCACCCGCGCCGCGGGCATGGGCTCGCCCAGCGGGCAGAACGTGTCGAAGCTCTTGCCGCGGCAGAACTGGCCCCCGCTGCCCTGCTTCTGCCACCACCGCGCGCTCACGTCGTTGGCCGCTCGGTACGCGCGGACCACGGCCAGCGCCCCTTCCTCGGGCACGTCGCGGCAGTCGCGCCCGATCTCCACCGCCAGTTCGCCCTCGTAATCGACCTGAGGTCCGTGCTCGCGGCAGATGGGTGGAATCTCGATCGCCTGACCGTCGCCGATCACGCTGGCGGGATTCTTCATGAAGAGGATGGGGTTGGGGTCCACCTGCCCCCCCATCTCTCGCGCGTGGTCGGCGTAGTTGCGGCCAATGGCCAGGATGGCGGGTGGACGGAATGGCATCACTTCCTCTGCGCGCCCGCCCGGTTCTGCGCCTCGAGTTCCTTCTGCCGGCGCTGGGCGATCTCCGCCTGCACCTGGCGGTACGCCTCGATGCCCGGGGGCTCGGGCAGCACCTCCTCGATCCGGTAGACGCCCGCGAGCGGACCCTCGGAGAGCTCCATGGCCAGCTGATCCTTCACGCCGTCGTAGGCCATGCGCTTCAGGTCATCGCTGGCCCGGTTGTACATGACCAGGCGGTCCAGCAGCGGCTGGTTCTGGTCGCGAAGCAGCGCCATGAAGACGGTCTCCACGCTGGTCCGGAGATCGCCCACCAGGTCGGCCATGCGCCGCTCGCCGAACTTGTTGACGAAGTCCGTGTACCGCGTGCTCTGGAAGTACTCGGTCAGCTCGCGCGCGAACTTCAGCGCATCATCCATGACCTTCCGGTTGCCCAGCATGAGGCCCTCGCGAAGCCCCCGCTGCAGCGCGGCGTAGACGTCGGTGCGCGCCACGTCCGGCACCATCTCGTACTCGCCGTAGGTGTTGTCCCGGACGAAGTCCTCCAGCGGCTTGCTGTACTTCTCGCTCGGGATCAGCCCGCCGCGGCCGTAGAGCTCATCCAGGTGCTTGAGGATCTCCTGGGCCCCCTCCGCATCGCCGGAGCGGTAGAGCTGCCGGATGGCCTGCGCCATGAAGTTCTCGTGGAAGTCGATGAACGTGTCGCCACCCGCGCCACGGACCTTGTAGTGCTTCTCGTAGAGATCCCTGAAGTACCTCTCGATGGGCTTGATCCAGCGGTTGTCGTGCATCCGCGTGGGGTTGTCGGTCGAGAACGGATCCACGCCCATCAGGCCGGAATGATTGAGCGCCTGCATGGCCTGGATGGTCATGCGATCGTTGTTGAGGATCTTGTAGACGTCGTCCTCGTCGGTGTAGCGCTCGGCGCCGGTCTGCGCGCCCATGCGGCTGAAGTAGAACGCGTGCGACTGCGGATGCCGCCAGTCGAAGGGACCGTAGTCGCGCGTGTAGTCGGCCATCAGGGCCGGATCCATGTTGTAGTCGTCGCGCAGCACCCGCTTCCGCAGGAAGGCCAGCAGCCGCTCCCGGGCCTGGGCGTTCTCGGGGCGGGACAGCACGCGATCGAAGGCGGCGTAGACCGGATCGTTCTGCTGGAACCGCTTCTCCAGCCCCAGGATCTTGGCGTACGGCGAGATCTTGCTCGACTGCCATCGCCCCACGTTGGTGAGGAACTCGCGGTCCAGCTTGAAGCCGAAGCGGCGGTCGAAGGGCGAGAGCTCCCGCGTCAGCTCCTCCTCCAGGCGCTTCACGTCGGGATCCTTCGCCTCCAGCTCCTCGATGGTGTCCGGGGCCTCGGCGATGGTCCGCAGCCACTTCTCGCGGGCCGCGGTGTCCATGGGCGGTGGCCCCAGCAGGAAGTGCCACTCGCGGGCGAACTCCCGCTTGTAGTGCAGGTGCGCATCATCGGCCACGCCATCGAGCTTGTGGGCGAAGAAGAACGCGAGCTCCTTGTTCAGGCCCAGGTCGTTGGGGTTGTAGCGCAACCCCCGGTTGCGAATGAGGTCGATCCCGGCGTTCACCCACGCCCATCGCTCCTCCGGGGTGTTGGTGAGCACGCTGATGTTGTAGGCCATGTTGTGGCCATGGAAGCCCCAGACCTCGGCGAATCGCGGCTGCAGCTTCGTGATCAGGTCGGCATCGGCCATGGCCTCGTAGAACAGCCCCTGCTCCTTGCGGCTCTGCAGCTTGATCCACAGGTAGTCGGCGATGATGCCGCGAAGCGCCCCGATGGCCGTGCCCAGCGCCACGATGGGCGGTGCGCCATCCACGGGGTCGGCGGTGTAGCGAAGCTCCTGCTCGCGGGCCTTCTGCAGCAGCCTGGGGACCAGCGCACCACCGGTCACCATGCCGCCGACCATCACCGCCACGCAGCCCGCCTGGATCCATCGGTCGCGCATGCGTCAGCCCTGCCCCGAGTAGATGGCGAGTTCGCGGCGACGGAAGGCGAGCCACCCCACCAGCAGCGAGAGTCCGGTCCAACCCACGCCGATGACCAGCATGGCCTCGCCCAGCCGCTCCCAGCCCACGTTGAGACCCCGAACCAGCGACTCGTTGGCGCTGATGCGTCCAAAGGGCCGCAGCAGGAACTCGACCGCGTTGGCGATGGCGTAGACCACCAGCGTCACGGCCTGCCCGAGCCAGCCATCGCCGAAATCCAGCGTCTGGAACTTCAGGCTCTCGGCCAGGAACGGGCTCAGGCTTCCCGCAAGGAAGATCGCGAAGCTGAGCAGGCACGCCACCGGGAAGCTCAGGAAGGTGGCGCTGCAGACCGCCAGCATGGCCAGGAACGAGAACTTGACCAGGTTCACGGCCATCGCGCGCAGGTAGTTGGCCTCGAAGCCGCCCACCCGATAGAGCACCTCGACCGCGTCCTCGTCCCAGTTGAAGGTGAAGGGGCCCGGCTGGAAGGCCTTGGCCTTGGCGTCGAACGCCATGTTCATGAACTCCACCTCGAGGTTGCCGGCGTCGTCGATGAGCTCGGCCGGCACCGGGAGCACGCCACTCTGCGAGGGGATGAACTGACGATCGATCCAGCTGTCGTCGCGGAACCGGAACATCACGGGATACACGCTGTGCGTGTCGCTGGCCCCGGCATGCAGCAGGAACCGGAGCGTCACCGTCTCGCCCGGCCGCTTCGCCTGACCCAGACCTCGGAACACCAGCGTGCGGCTCTCGCCCGGCGCCACCTGACGCTGCCTGGCCAGATGCTCCTTCTGCGCCTGCTTGCCCAGTTCCCGACGAACATCCTCGATGGTGCGGCGTCCCGAATCGAGATCGCTCTTGAGCACGGAATCGGCGGCCACCGCGGAATCCACCGCCGCCGCCACTTCCTCGCGCGTCATCGGCTGGTAGGGCGGACGGCTCGACTCGCGCGCCACCAGCACCTCGTCGCGCACCGCCAGCCGGTCACCATCATCCATGGCCGGCCTCAGGCGCATCCACTGCACGAAGAGGAAGATGCCGATGCCGCAGACGAGCAGCAGCACGGCGTCGAGGGCCACGATGCCGGCCCACTTGCCCAGCAGGTACTGCAGTCGGGCCAGAGGCTTGGTCATGAGCTGCCAGATCTGCCGATCGCGGATCTCGAACGCCACCGTCGCGCAACCGAGCGTGAGCGTGAGGCAGGCCGCGCACACGTAGGCCAGGTCGAGGCCCCGCGCCATGAAGGTCTGGATCTGGTACCGGAGCGGACTCCGCGGATCGATGAAGAGCGGGATCAGCGGAAGCACCACCAGCAGCACCACGATGAAGCCCACGCTGATGCGCAGGCGCACCGCCTCGCGCACCACCGTCTGACCCACGGCCATCCATCCGCGGCGACCGCCCAGCACCACCAGCAGCAGCCGCATGAGCAGCACGAAGCTGATCACCAGTCCCGCCATGCCGCTGGCCACGAAGGCGACGGCCGGCCGGCCGGCCAGCAGTCCGAGGGCGGAGAGCGTCACCGTGACGCCGACCACGGCCAGGTAGCCCGGCAGCAGTCCGAACCAGATCGCCCCCACCGCGGAGGCCAGGATCGCCGCGGCCGCGAGCAGCGGCGTGAGGGGATTCTCCACCAGGAAGGTGGGCGCCCAGGCCGGCATGCGCGGGGCCAGCAGGATCTCCGCCACCATGCCGGGGTCGAGCACCCGACCCTTGCGGTCGAAGAGGTCCGCGCCGACGGCGCGGAGCCGGTCGCTCGAGAAGGTCTCGCCGCGCACCTGCACCTCGCCGCGCTCCAGCAGCGCCACCGCCGCGGCATCGCGCTGCTCCAGGGTCGATGACCGGAGCGACTGCACCATGGCCTGTCGCCAGCCATCAAGCCGCAAGGCCGTCACCACGAAGGGCGACATGACCCCGCCCACCACGAGCGTCATGACCACGGTCAGCAGCCAGCGAACGCCCGAGCGGCGCAACGCCTCGCGGATGCGCCCCCGGAGCGTTGGCGCGGATGCGCTCACTTCTTGCCGGCCTCCCCGTCACCCAGCAGGCTGTCCAGCACGCCACGATCCACCTGTCCCGTGGGTCGAGGCGCTGGCGCCTTGGGTGCTTCGGAGCTCGCGGGAGCGCCTGCCTGCCCTTCCACCAGTTCGCGCAGCAGTGGTTCCGCCGGCGCCGGCACGGGCTCGACCGGGCGCGGCGTGGCCTCGGCGGGTCGCTCGCGGGCCAGCTCCGCCACGAGCCCGGCTCCCTCGGTGACCTCGCCGAGGAAGCCCGCCAGACGACCGCCGTGCAGCGCACCGCTGGTGGCCACCTGCTCGGTGCG
>RFOC01000087.1 GCA_009926815.1 Planctomycetota bacterium | reverse complement strand
GATCGTGGCTGGACGGCCGCCACCAGGCACGAACGCGTCGGTCACCAGCCGGTTGTGCAGCGTGTTGCGCAGCCGTGCGCCATCGGGCTCGTCCACGCCCACCACGCGCCCGCGGGCCCCGAGCCTCGATCGGTCGAAGCTGGCGATGGGCAGGCCCTCCTTGAACAGGCGCAGCAGTTCCGCGTGCTCGAGGCCATCCGGGTCCTCGCCCACGCCGCTGCCGTCCGCGATGCCCACGATGCGGGCGTTGGCGCCGTAGTCGCGGTCGAGGATGCGGATCATGTTGCCCGCCACGTCGCCATCCGGGCCGCCGGTGATCTTCACCGTGAAGGCCTGTCGGCGAGGATCGATGCCGACCGCCCGCAGCGCCACGTCCAGGAAGACGTTCACGCCCTCGCTGGTGACGCCGTAGACCTTGTGGTTGATGCCCGCGCCGGGCTTGCTGCTCATGAAGGCCGTCGGCAGCGGGTAATGCCGGCGCCGGGCCCGGTCCACGATCCACTCGATGTGGTCGGGCGTGATGTTCTCGTCGGGACCCAGGTAGATGAACTCCTGGTGGCCCAGGCGGTCCACGATCCAACGCCGGGTCTGGGGATCCGTCGTGATCAGGTCCAGCAGGCTGTCCACGAAGCTCTTCACGCAGCGGGTGGGATCCGACTCCGGCTCGAGCAGGATGGCGCACTTGGCACCACCCTCGGGAATGTCCTTGTTCTTCTGCTGCTGCGCGAAGGCCAGTCCGTAGACCTCGTCATACAGGCGGTCGCTCTCGCGCGAGTGCTGGGCCGCGTCGCGCGAGCGGATGACGCGAAGGCCGCCGCGGGCGATCTCCTTGAAGCGCACGTGGAAACCGTTGAACCCGCGGCCATGCACGAAGAAGGCGCCGTAGGGGAGCTCCGGGCGATGGTCATCGCGGAGCAGGCCGGGATCGATCCGCATGGCCAGTCCGAAGCGGCTGGGCAGGTGGTAGTTGGTGCGGAGCACGCTCTCCACGGCGTCCACCATGCGGCCCAGGATCACCGGGCCTCCATCCACGGCGCGGCGGTGCTCGATGTCGGTGCGCAGCGCGGCCACGCGCCGGGCGAACTCGGCGTCGTCCAGCGGCGCGCCCGGGTCGAAGCGGTCGGCGAGCAGCTGCACGATGCGCACCGCCAGGTCCATCGCGGCCTCCACGGCCGCCAGGATCCGCCCGTGGTTGAAGGCCAGTCGGTCGCGGTGCACCAGCGTCTGGTGGACCAGATGGCTCAGGGCCGTGATCGCCTCGGCGTGCCGCAGGTCCAGGCCCGCGTGCCGTCCGGCCAGTTCCAGGATGTCGAAGTTGATCCACTTGATGTGCTCGAGGTCCCGCGCGATCCGCTTCCAGGCGTCGCTTCGGGGGTCGATGGCCTTGCCCTCGGCCGTCTGGATCACGAAGCCCAGGAAGGTCACGCTGCCGTGCGGCGGATCCTTCACCTGGTCCAGGTACGCGCGCACGATGCTGATGCGGGCCTGCGAGAGCACGATCGTGGCTCGCTCCAGCATGGTGCGGGTGCGGGCGTTGGAGAACGCCACGGTCACCCGGCTCTGCGTGGGATCGGCCTCGGGCTCCAGCTCCACCACGGCGCCGTCGGTGCCGCTCACGCGCTGGAAGAGCGCCAGGTGCTTGCTCAGCCGGAGCGGCGTGAGCGTGCTCACGTAGTCGGCGGGGCAGCCCGCGGCGTAGGCGCGGATCTCCGCCTCCTTCCAGTCCAGTCCATGCTCCCGTGCGAAGGTCACGGCCGCATCCACGCGGGCCGTCTGCGCCGCATCCCGCGGGTCGAACGGAGCGCGGTCGCCGAACTCGAAGGTGTCGAGCACGATCGATCCATCCGCGGCCGCGTGGATCTTGGCCGCCCGCAGCGAGGGCTCCATGGGCAGCGAGGCCACGATCTCGGCCAGCACCCCTGGGCGGTTGCCGGGACGGATGCTGGTGAGTTCGCGTCCATCCTCGCTCCGAAGCGTCAGGTCCAGCGGCGCGTTGCTCGCCTTGGCGGCGATGATGGCTCGCAGGTGCGATCGCACCGCCGCCGGCGAGGTGTCCTGGAAGTACATCCGGGGCATCTGCTGCACGAACCAGGGCACCACCCGCTCCGCGGTCTCGTGGAACTCGCGACTCAGCTCGCCGACCAGCGAGGTGACGTCGGGCGAGGGGGAGGCGGTGGTGGGGGCGGAGCGCATCCGGGCAATATCCCCGACCATGCAGGCCGACACAATCCGGCGGCGATGAAGTCCGAGAACCTGAGGCGTTTCCGCTGTTGGGACCCGTGGATCAAGCCGATACCCTTTTCGCCTTGCGCTGCGTCACCATCGGCAACTTCGACGGCGTGCACCGCGGCCATCAGGCCCTGCTGCAGGCGGCTCGCCGCATGGCGGGGCCAGGCGGTCAGGTGGTGGCCGTCACCTTCCATCCCCACCCGATGCGGCTGCTCCGTCCCGAGGCGGCGCCGCAGAACGTCCAGTTGCCCTCCGAGCGGGAGCGGGCCCTCCGTGAAGCCGGCGCCGACGAGGTTCGCACGCTCGAGGTGGACCGGGACCTGCTGGGCATGACCGCCGAGCGGTTCATCCAGTGGCTGCATCAGGACATCCGCTTCGACGGGATCGTGGAAGGGTCTGGCTTCCGCTTCGGCAAGGGCCGCGGCGGGGACATGGCGCTGCTGGCACGCGAGGGCGAGCGATCGGGCTTCCGCGTGGAGTCCGTGGATAGCGTGGAGATCACGCTGAGGGATGGCGGGACCGCGCCCGCGAGCAGTTCGCTGCTCCGCTGGCTGATCTCGCTGGGCCGCGTGGAGGACGCCGCCACGGTCCTGGGTCGGCCCCATGGATTCTCGGGCAAGGTCATCCGCGGGGACCAGCGCGGCCGGGAGATCGGCTGGCCCACGGCGAACATCGAGCATGGCGACCGCCTGCTGCCGGGTGACGGCGTGTACGCGGGCATGGCCAGGCTGCCGGATGGCACGGTGCGCCGTGCGGCCATCAGCGTGGGCACCAAGCCCACCTTCGGGTACGCGGAGCGCACGGTGGAGGCCTTCCTGCTGGATCACCAGGCGCCGCTCGACCAGTACGGATGGACGCTGGAACTCCGCTTCGACCGCTGGCTGCGCGAGCAGGCCCGCTACGAGGCGCTTGACGAACTGCTGGACCAGATGCGCCGCGACGTGGAGCGAACGCGTGCCGAGGTCAGCCTGGAGACCGCCGCATGAGCCCCGTCGCATCGACCACCGCCGCCTACGCCACCACGGCGTCCCCCCAGCGACTGGCCGAGCGCATTCGGGGGGCCGCGAGCATCCTGATCACCACCCATGACAAGCCCGATGGCGACGCCATCGGCAGCTCGCTGGCCCTGGCGCGCGCCGCGCGTCACCTGGGCAAGCGGGTGCAGACCTGGTTCGCTGGACCGTTCGATCCCGCGCTGGGGGCACTGCTGGTGGACGAGAGACCCGGACGCGCGCCGGAGTCGCTTCCGCAGCAGGACGTCGACCTGGTCGCCGTGGTGGACACGGGTTCGTGGAGCCAGTTGGAGCATCTGGGGCCATGGCTCCGGGCACGCGCGGACCGTTGCATCGGCATCGACCATCATCGCTCGGGAGACACGGGCTTCGCCGACCGCATCGTGGATCCCGCCTGCGCCAGCTGCACCCAGGCGATCGTGCCGCTGCTCGATGCGATGGGCGTGCCCTTCGATCGCCCGGGATCGGGCGGTCCGGGATCCATCGCCGAGGCGCTCTTCGCGGGCCTGGCCACCGACACCGGATGGTTCCGATTCAGCGGTGCCGATGCCCCGGTCTTCGCGCTCGCGTCGCGGCTGCTCGCGGCCGGCGTGGAGAAGGACCGTCTCTACCGCCAGCTGGAGGAGACGGCGCGGCCCCAGCGGCTGGGACTGCTGGCGCGCGCCATGGGAGGCATGCGATGGCTGGCGGGGGGTCGCGCGGCGCTCATGACGCTCTCGCCGGAGGACTTCTCGCAGGCCAGCGGCAGCGCCGAGGATCTGGCTGGCGTGGTGAACGCGCCCATGGCGGTCGGCAGCGTGGAGGTGAGCGTGCTGCTCTCGCAGACGGAGCCGGGCCCGGTGGTGAAGGTCAGTCTGCGCAGCAAGCCGCCGCTTCGGCCCGGCGGAGCCTTCGTGGACGTGAACCGCCTGGCGGGTCAGTTCGGCGGGGGCGGACACGTGCACGCGGCGGGCGCCCGTTTCCGCGGCAGCATGCCCGAGGCGGCCGAGGCGATGGCGAAGGCCATCGACCACGCCATCGCCGGCTGAGTCACTGCAGCGGCGTGACCTTGTAGCCCAGGCGCTCGATCGCCTTCCGGACCTCCGGGGCGGTGGTGGACTCCCGCACCGCGACATCCGCCTGGCGCTGCTCCAGGCTCACGCGGCAGTCGACCACGCCCTCGACGCGCGTGACCTTGTCGGTGATGGCGTCCACGCATCCCTGGCAGTGCATGCCATCCACCTGCAGCCGGATCACCACCGGGGCGGCGGTGGTGGTGCGTGCCGCAAGCGGGTCGCTTCGGTCGCAGGCGGCCGGCAGCAGCGCTGCAAGCAGGATCGAGGTCGTCAGCGAACGCCGGAGGCTCATGCGGGCATGCTAGGGGCGCGAGGGGGCACGCGGCCCAGTCCGGCCACCCGGAGCATGGCCGGCAGCAGCCACACGCTGCTCGCCAGGCAGCACAGGCTGGCCACCACCATGACCTGTCCCAGGCTGCGCAGGCCCCGATGCTCGGCCCACATCAGGGTTCCGAAGCCGATGGTCGTGGTGAGCGCGGTCACCACGACGGCTCGACGGGTGCTTCCGAAGCCCGAAGCCAGGCCGCCATCCACCGCGCGGTGCGTCACGTGGATGGAGCTGTCCACCGCCAGCCCGATCATGATGGGAATGGCGAAGAAGTTGGCCAGGTTGAAGGGCACGTCAAGCCAGGCCAGCACGCCCACGCTGACCAGCATGCCCACGGCCAGGCTGACCAGCACCAGCAGCGTTCGCTGAAGCGATCGCAGGTCGACCAGCAGCAGCAGGGTGACCAGCGCCGTGGCCAGCGCGGCCTGCACCAGGAACGATCGCTCCATCAGCCGCATCGATTCGCTGACCGTGATGGGCACGCCGGTCACGGCCGGGTCCACGCGGCGCATCGCCTCCACGAAGCGGTTCATCGCGTCGGCCTCCCAGACGTCCTCCGCGGGGTGCATGAGCAGCGCGTAGCGGCCTCCCTCGCTGGTGAAGGTGTCGCGGACGGCGGCGGGCAGTGCCTGCCGCAGCGAGCCCGCGGCCCCCTCGCGCATCGCGGTCGCGGCGCCGGCGGAGCGGTCCGCGGCCTGTTCCGCGGCACGCACGGTCTCGTCGGGTCGTTCCCGAAGGGCGGCGGCCAGGCCGGCGAGCTGCCGCCCCAGGGTCTCGATGCCTCGGACATCCTCGGCGGGAGCGGAAGCCAGCGACGCCAGCCCGGCCAGCCGATCCATGGCCTTCGCGGCCCGCGCGGCCAGCTCGGGTGTGGCGATCTGTCGAGGACCCGCGGCCACGGGCGGCGCGGAGGCGATCTCCCGACGCCACGCCATCCGCGAGGGCGAATCCATCTCCGGCACGATGTCGAGCACGCTTCGGCAGCGACCGATGAGCGGCTCCTGCGCCGCTCGCGCCGCGCGTGCCTGCAGCGTCGCCGGGTGGTCCGCGATGCTGGCCCCGAACCAGGTGGCGTTCGCCCCTTCGGCCTGCAGGCGTCGCTGCCACGCCACGCTCTCCAGTCCCGAGGCCTGCAGCTTCAGCAGGTTGCTCTCGAAGCGGCCCCGCGTCCAGGCCATCCATCCACCCGCGACCGCGGCGACCAGGGCCACCACGACCAGCGCCTGGTGGCGGGCCCCCGCGCGGCCTCCGAGCGGATCGAGCCGCCGGTCCAGCGGTTCCTCGAACAATCCGCGCCCCAGCGGTCGACGCGTGGCGTTGCGGTCCAGTCGCAGCAGCAGCGCCGGCAGCGTCACCGCCATGACCGCGGCGCTCAGCAGCAGGCCCACGCCGCTGATCAGTCCCAGTTCGCGCAGTCCCTGCATGGGCACCAGCAGCGCCAGCAGGAAGGTGCCGGCGCTGGTGGCCGCGCCGGCCAGCATGCTCGGCAGCGCCTTCCGCATCATGTGGCGGACGCTCGCCTCGGGGCCCAGGTGACGAAGGCCCTCCAGGTACCGGGCCACCATGTGGATGCCGTAGTCCAGTCCCACGCCCACCAGCACCAGCATGAACACCACGCTGAGCAGGTTGAGGCGGCCCACCAGCACCGCGGCCGCCGCGCTGGTCATGGCCGCCGCCGCGGCGAAGGCGCCCACCGCCAGGAGCGGCCGCTTCACCCCGCGGAACACCGCCATGAACAGGGCCGCGCAGAGCGACAGGCCGGTCACGCTGGCCCATTGCATGTCGCGCTCCGTCGAGGCCATCTCGTCGGCCTGCAGCACGGGCTTTCCGGTCAGGCCGATCTCGACCGCGGGGTACCTGCGTCGCACCGCGTCGATCACCCGGCGGATCTCGCCGAGCGGGCGCTCCACGACCGCCAGCGTGCCGTAGTCCTTCTCCGGGCGGATCAGCAGCAGCCGAAGGCGGCCCCCCTCGGCCAGCAGCCACTCGTCCTTGCGAGGGGATCCCGGACTCGTCGGCGCTTCGGGCATGCCGCCCAGCGACGATCGCGCCAGCAGGAAGGCCTCGGCAGCCATGCGTCGGCGCACCGGGTCCTCCATGTCGCCGCCGCGGTCGGCGAGCGACTCGATCCGCTCGGCCGAGGCCAGCAGCAGGCCACCGGCGCCGGGTCCGGCGGCCATGACCGGCAGGGCACCGGCGGCCAGGGCCAGTCCAGCCAGATCGCGATCCGGTGCCGCCCACGGCGCCAGCCTGAACTGCTCCTGCGGCGTGATGGCATCCATCACCTCGGGCAGGCCCGGCGCGGCCCGAAGCCCCTGGGCCAGCGCACGAACGGCATCATCCGCATCATCGGGACGCCCCTTCGGATCCACGACCACCAGCAGGAACTCCAGGTCGCCGAAGTCGCGACGGAACGCGCCGTAGTCGGCCATGAAGGGCTGGTGCTCCCCGATGAGCGAATTCGTGTCGGCGTCGAGGCCCAGGTGTCGCCAGCTGAGGAATCCGCTCGCGGCGGCCAGGGCCACGGTGCCGACGATGATCGTCCACGCATGCCGCTCGATCCACGCGGTCAGCCGGTCGATCCGGTCATGTCGCGCGGGTTCGCTCACTCGCGAGCGGCCTCGGCCCAGTCATCCTGCCGAAGGTCGAACGCTCGGCCTCCGGCGACCACCGCCACGGGTGCGCCCAGGCCCGACCATCCGGCGAAGGGGCAGTTGCGGCTCTGGCTGCGGAAGCGGGAGGGATCGATCGTCGGCTCCGCCTTCGGATCGATCACGGTCACGTCCGCCGGGCCACCCTCGAAGAGTCGGCCCAGTCCGCACTCGAGAAGGCCCAGCAGTCGGGCGGGTCCCGCGGTCATGCGTTCGATCACCGCGGCCCAGTCCATCAGGCCGGTCCGCACCAGGGCCAGGCCATACAGGGTCACCGCGCTCTCCAGGCCGATGCAGCCGAACGGAGCGTGCTCGAAGTCCCGGCCCTTCTCGCTCGCGGTGTGCGGCGCGTGATCGGTGGCCAGCACGGTGATGGTGCCCTCGGCCACCGCCTGCCGAAGCGCCTCCATGTCGTTGGCCCCCCGCAGCGGCGGATTGACCTTGGCGATGGTGTTCCATCCATCGCATGCGGCATCGGTGAGAAGCAGGTGATGCGGACTGGCCTCGCCCGACACGGGCTGTCCGGCCGCTCGCGCTCTCCGAAGGATCTCCACGCTCCCGCCGCTGGAGAGATGCTGGGCGTGGTAGCGGCAGCCCACCGCCGCGTTCAGGCGGACGTCGCGCTCGAACATCAGTTCCTCCGCCACGGCGGGCCAGCCCTTCAGGCCCAGACGCGCGGAGACCACGCCGTCATGCATGACGGC
>RFOC01000086.1 GCA_009926815.1 Planctomycetota bacterium | reverse complement strand
CGGCCTTGGGCAGCGTGGCCAGCATGGCGATGTCGCAGAAGCCGTGGTGCACGGCGCCGTCGCCGCCGACCAGGCCGGCGCGATCCAGCAGCAGTCGGACCGCAAGTCCCTGCAGCGACACTTCCTGGAAGGCCTGGTCGAAGGCCCGCTGCAGGAAGGTGCTGTACACGGCGAGGAAGGGCTTCCAGCCGCTCTTGGCCATGCCCGCCATCATGTCCATGGCGTGGCTCTCGCAGATGCCGGTGTCGAAGGTCCGGTCGGGGAACTTCGGCATGACCTTGCTGACGCCGGTGCCGTCGGGCATGGCGGCCGTGGCCACCACCACCCTGGGGTCTCGCGTCATGAGCTCGACCAGGGCCTCGCCCACCGCGCCGGTGAAGCTGCGGGCGCTCTTCTTGAGCTCGATGCGGCAGCCCTCGCTCTCCATGTCCTCGGGCACGGTGAACGGCCCCGGGCTGTGCGTGGCGCTGGGATCGTTCTCGGTGAAGGAGAAGCCCTTGCCCTTCACGGTCTTCACGTGCAGCACCATGGGGCGGTCGAAGTGCTTCGCCTCGTTGAGGAACTCGAGCAGCGTGGGGAAGTCGTGGCCGTCGATGGGGCCGACGGCCACCATGCCGAAATGCTCGAACCAGGCGTCCTGGCTGACCGCCGCCTTGCTCATCTCGCCCATGCGGTGATAGAGGTCCGAGAGACCCTTGCCGCCGGGAATGTGCCGGGCGAACTCCCGGGCTCGCTTCTTGAACTCCGCGTAGCCGTGGCTGAGCCGCATGCGGTCGAAGGTGCTCGCCATGGCGCCCTGGGGCTTGGCGATGCTCATGCCGTTGTCGTTGAGGATGACGAGGAACTGTCGATGGAGCGTGCCCGCGGCGTTGAGTCCCTCCATGGCCACGCCGTTGACGATGCTGGCATCGCCGATGAGGCTGACCACGCGACGGCCGCGATCGTTCTCGGGCGCCCAGCCCTCGCCGGCGAGCGCATCGCCGCGTGCCATGCCCACGGCGGTGCTGATGGCGGTGCCCGCGTGACCCACGCTGAAGAGGTCGTAGCCGCTCTCGCGCGGTTCCGGGAAGCCCGCCATGCCGTCGCGCTGCCTCAGGCGACCGAGCAGGTTCTGTCGGCCGGTGAGCAGCTTGTGCGTGTAGCACTGGTGGCCCACGTCCCAGAGCATGCGGTCATGGCCGAAGTCGAAGGTTCGGTGCAGGGCGATGGTCAGCTCCACCACGCCCAGGTTGGGAGCCAGGTGGCCGCCGGACTTCATGCACTGGTCGCAGATGGCCTTCCGGACCTCCGCCGCCAGCTCGGGCAGCGCAGTGACGGGAAGCTTGCGAAGGTCCTCGGGTCCGTGGATGGTGGGGAGAATGGCCATGCGTTGGGAAGGCGTCCTGCCTGAACCGCCGATGGTAGCGGGAGAAGGGGGTCGGGTCGCGTGCGGCTGGCCGCGAATCAGGAGGTTCGCGTGACGAGCGAGTCCACCATGGATCGCAGCGGATCGGCCGCGGGCAGTTCCCGGAGGCACCCGAGAGCCTCCTGATGGAGCGACTCGATCACTCGGCGGCTGCGGTCGAGGCCATGCACGGCGGGGTAGGTCATCTTGCCCTGGGCCTTGTCCTTGCCGGCGCTCTTGCCCAGGGTGGCGCTGGTCTGGGTCTCGTCCAGGATGTCATCGACCACCTGGAACATGAGGCCGATGGCCTCGCCGAATCGGGTCAGGCGGTCGACCGTGGCCGTGGATCCGCCGCCGGCGATGGCTCCCGAGCGGCACGCCCCGCGGATGAGCGCGCCGGTCTTGTTGCGGTGGATCAGGCGCAGGCGATCCGCGTCCGCGACGGTGTCCGCGGGGAATCCCCCGAGCGTGTCGTACACCTGGCCCGAGATCATGTCCGTGCAGGCCGAGGCCACCTCGTGCGCCACGCGGTCCGGATGCCGAGGCGAGGACAGGGCGACCTCCAGGGCCAGAGACTGCAGGCCATCGCCCGCCAGGATGGCCAGCGCCTCGCCGAACGCCCTGTGGGTGGTGGGCCGTCCCCGACGCAGATCGTCGTTGTCGAGGGATGGAAGGTCGTCGTGCACCAGGCTGAAGGCGTGGATGAACTCGAAGGCCACGGCCGCCGGCAGCAGCGCCTCGAGCGAACCTTCGCCGCAGGCCAGGCCGCAGCGGATCGCCAGCACCGGCCGGACCCGCTTGCCGCCCCCGAGACTGGCGTAGCGCATGGCCTCGGCCAGTCGGGGCGCCAGTCCGCGGCGATCGATGGCCGCGGCCAGCGCGTCCTCGACCGCCTGCAGGATCGCGGCGTCCTGGATGTTCGCGGCGACGGTGCTCACGCGGGGTGCGAGTATACGGAGGCGAACCGTATGATCCGCCGTCATGCAGGCTTTCTCTGGCTTCCTGACGTTGATGTCCAAGGGCGGCGCCGTGATGTGGCCGCTGCTCTTCCTGAGCGTGCTCGCGCTGGGCATCGCCGTGGAACGATCGGTCTTCTGGGCTCGCATGGCGGGTGCCTCGGCGCGGGCCCGCGTGAACCAGCTGGTCGATGCGCTCCGCAAGGGTCGCCGCGACGAGGTGGTGCGGCTCTGCGAGGGCAGCCCGCAGCCCGAGATGATGGTCGCCCTCCGGATGGCCCTCGATGGGGCGGATGACGGCGTGGCTCAGGCGGCCGCGGAGATCCAGCGTCACCGGCTCGAGCGGTTCAGCGTGGTGCTCTCCACCATCATCACCGCGAGTCCGATGATCGGCATCCTCGGGACCGTGATCGGCATCATCAAGAGCTTCCAGGTGCTCGGTTCGCAGAGCCAGCTGGCGGATCCTCGCGGCGTCTCCGGCGGCATCGGCGAGGCGCTGATCACCACGGCCAGCGGCCTGGCCGTGGCGCTGCTCTCGCTCTTTCCCTACATGAGCTTCAAGGGACTGGCCGATCGGGCCATGGGACGCATGGAATCCGTGATCGCGGCCGCCCAGACCGGCCTGCCGCGCCGTCCGCGGCCCGCGGAGCCGGCTGCCCCGAGCGAGGTGGGTGGGTCGTGAGCGACAAGGCGATGAAGCTGCGATTCGTGGGGGTGCAGCGGGATCCCGTGCCCGTGCCCGAGGGTGGTGCCGTGACCCTGGGCCGCGCCCCGGATGCGGGCGTGCGCCTGGATGCGCCGCAGGTCTCCAGCCGGCACGCCTCGGTGATGAGCGCCAAGGGTCAGTGGGTGCTGCTCGACCAGGGCAGTCGCAACGGCACGCTGCTCAACGGCACGCTCGTGCCCGCGGGGCAGCCGTGCGAACTCTCCCATGGCGACGTGATCACCGTGCATCCCTTCCGCGTCATGGTGGACCTGGGCGGTGGCGAGACCATGCTCACGCGCGCCGAGGTGAGCGGCGAGGAGGGCTCGGCGAAGGTCCGTTCGATCGAGTCGGAGGAGCTGGAGTCGCTTGCGGGCCGACGGCTTCACCTGCTGCTGGACGCCGCGGGGCGACTGCACGAGGCGACGGAGCTTCCCGCCCTGGCCACGGCTGCGGTCGATTCCCTGCTGCCGGGCACGGGATTCGGCCGGGCGAGCGTGCTCCGGGGCAGCGGCGAGGCCGGGCTGGACGTGCTGGCGTCGAGGCAGGCGCGGCCCTTGGCCGATTCGGCCCGCTTCAGCCGGACCCTGCTGCGAGCAGCCGCCGAGGGCAAGGCGGTCCGCCTCGAGGACGGCGGCCTGAACATGTCCGAGAGCATCGTCGGTGCCGGCGTCACCTCGGCCATGTGCGTGCCGGTCATGGTGGGCGGGTCCGTGGAGGGCTTCGTCTACCTCGATTCCGTGGGCGGAGCCCGGCCCGGCGAGGATGCGGCCGCCTTTGCGCAGGCCCTCACCAAGTTGATCGGCATGGGCTGGGGCGAGATCCAGCGGCGATCACTGGCGGATCGGCAGCGGGCCCTGGTGGAGGAACTCGCCGGCGCGCACGACGTGCAGCGGCGGCTGATGCCCGACGAGCGTGGCTCCGTCGAGGGATGGCGATGGCGGCTGCACTCCGAGCCGGGTCGCATGGTGGCCGGTGACATCGTGGGCGCCGGCACGGGTCCCGGAGGTCCGTGGGTTTTCCTGGGCGATGTGGCCGGCAAGGGCGCCGCGGCAGGCATGCTGATGGCCTCGATCCAGGCCCACCTGGCGAGCGATCTGGAGCGTGGGGTTTCGCTTCGCGAGGCCATGGACCGGGTGAATGGCTACGTGGGTCGGCACCGAGCGGGCATGGAGTTCGCCACCATGGTCGCGGTGCGGCTGGACGCCGATGGCCGCGGCGCCGAGATCGTGGATGCGGGGCACGGCCTGGCCATGCTGGTCGGGGCGGGTACGGCGCAGCCGCTGACCTGCGAGGGTGGCCCGCCCATCGGCGTGCTCCAGGAGCCCTACGGAAGTTCGCGCGTGGAGATCCCCGCGGGTCATCGTCTGCTGCTGTTCAGCGACGGCGTCAACGAGCAGCGAGGGCCCAGCGGTGAGCAGCTTGGCACGGACCGCATGGTGGAGTTCCTGGCGGGCGCCAACGGCGTGGACGCCGACGTGGAGGGGCTGCTGGGCGTTCTTCGAGGCCACTCCGCCGGGCTTCCCCTGGCGGATGACGTGAGCCTGATGAGCCTGCAGCACGACGCCAGCGGCGAGACCCGCTCGGGTTGACGCGACGGTCGACGATCAGGGATCCGAGGTGTGCACCTGGTCGTCCGCGAGCGCGTTGGGCAGCTCGGGCAGGTTGATCCAGGCGCGCATGTCGGAGAGCTGACGGAACGTGGAGGTGCGGGTGCTGCCATCGACCAGCGAGGTGGCGACCTCGCCGGTGTAGCGTGGCAGGGGCACGGGGCCACCCTTGGGGATGTCGTCGGGCAGCGGGGGCCGTGGGCGATTCGTCCAGGCCCGGATCTCGCCCATCCACGGCGCCATGCACCACGGTGCGCCCGCGGCCAGGGGCTTCGGGTCCCGGCTGCCATCGAAGAGGTTCGGCTGCCCGAACTCGAAGGTGCTGGCCACGAAGGCCACCATCTGCTCGGGACGCCGCACCGAGCCGACCTTGCGGGTGACGACCTCCATGTTGCGCGCCCGGTCCACTCGCAGCGCCGTGGCCACCTGCGGGGTGGGCTTCACGGCGTCGAAGGCGGGCTCGGGCTGCGGCTCGGCACCGCGACCCAGATCCCACCAGCCCCCGAGGTAGTGCGCGTTGTAGCCAAAGGCCGGTTGCAGCGCCACCGTGCGGCCCAGCAGCGCCGGGTTGTCCATGAGCGGCTGGAGTTCGGAGGGCAGTCGGTAGCCGCTGGTGAGAAGGAGCGGCTTCACCTCCACGGCGAACGAGGCCGAGCCGTCATCCTCGCTGGTGCGATAGCCGAACATGGCCTCGAGCGAGTGGTCGATGAAGGGCATGAGCCGCCACGGATAGGTCTGCGTCACCCGGCGATCGAGGCGGTCGCTCGCCACGCCCTCGGGTCGTGCACGCATGCGGTAGCTGAGCTTCCACGTGCGCTGCACGGCCTCGTCCATGTAGCCCGGCAGGCAGGACTCGTTGGACTGCCCGGCGTAGAGCGTCCAACCCATGTGAAGCTGCCGGATGTCGTTGAGCTGCTGCGTGTTGCGGCCCGCGGCGCGGGCACGCTGGATGCCCGCCAGCATGAGCCCCATGAGGATGCCGATGACCGCGATGGTCACGAGCATCTCCGTGAGGGTGAAGGCGCGGCGGTTCAAGGATCCTGGTGCACGGCCTCGTCGGCCAACGCGTTGGGGAGTTCCGGAAGGTTGACCCAGTTCCGCATGTCCTTGAGCTGGCGGGCGGTGGAAGCCATGGTGCTGCCGTCCACGTGCACCGAGGCGATGTCGTTGGCGTAGCGCATGAGAGGTGCGGTGCCGGTGGTCCGCACCCAGACGCTGTCACCGCCCAGCTGGCCCGTGCCCCAGATCTCCGTGCCACCCATGAACGGCGCTCGGCACCACGCGGCGCCCAGGGCCGTGGGTTCGGGCTTCCGGCCCGCATCGAAGGAGCTGCCCGCGCCGGGCATGAAGGTGCTGGCCACGAAGGCCACCATCTGCTCGGGTCGACGCACCGAGCCGACCTTCCGCGTGACCACCTCGATCGAGCGATCGGCGGCCAGGCGGAGCGCGGTGGCCACGGCGGGCATGGGCCGGACACGGCCGAACTGCACCTCGGGCACCGGGTCGGCGCCGGACCCCATGGTCCACCAGCCACCCAGGTAGAACGCGTTGTAGCCGAAGGCCGGCTGCAGGGCGATGGTTCGGCCCAGGAGCGCCGGGTTGTCCATGAGCGGCTGCAGGGCCGGATCCAGCGTGGCGCCGGCCGGCAGGCCCAGGGGCTGCACGTCCAGCGAGAACGTGGCGGATCCGTCGTCGTCGCCGGCCCGATAGCCGAACATGGTCTCGACCGAATGATCCAGGAACGGCATGAGACGCCACGGGTAGGTCTGCGTGACCTGCCGGTCGAGCCTGTCGGTGCCGGCGCCGCTCACGGTCTGCTTCATCTTGTAGGAGAGCTTCCACGCGCGCTGCACGTCCACGCTCATGTAGCCCGGCAGGCACGACTCGTTCGACTGGCCGGCGTAGAGCGTCCAGGCCATGTGCATCTGCCGGATGTCGTTGAGCTGCTGCGTGGAGCGGCCGGCCACCCGCGCCCTCTGGATGCCGCCGAGCAGCAGGGCCATGAGGATGCCGATGACGGCGATGACCACCAGCATCTCGGTCAGCGTGAAGCCGCGGCGGTTCATTGCCCGCCCACCGTGACCTTCTCGACCAGGCCCTTGCGGATGCGGTCCACGCCCGAGCCCAGTTCGCCGATCGGATCCGGCGGCACGATCTCCACGATCTTCTCGCCCAGCCTGGCCTCGCCGCGGTTGACCTTGGCCTCGAAGGCCTTGCACTCCTGCAGCAGGCGGGGAAGGATCTCTTCCTCGGGCACGTTGGCCACCCGCTGGCCCTGCACGTAGATGATGCCGCGGCGATCGCCGGCGAACACCGCCACGTCGGCGCCCTCGGCCTCGCCGGGCCCGTTCACCACGCAGCCCATGACGGCCACCTTGATGGGCAGCGTGATCTCCTTGTCGAGCTTTCGCTCCACTTCCTTCACCAGCGTGAACAGGTCCACCTGGATGCGGCCGCAGGTGGGGCAGGCGATCAGCTCCACGCCCTTGCGGGTGCGCAGGCCCAGGCAGTAGAGGATCTCGAGGCCGTCCTTCACCTCGTCGATGTGGTCGCTGGCGTAGCTGATGCGGATGGTGTCGCCGATGCCGTTGGCCAGCAGGGTGCCCAGGGCCACGGCGGTGCGGATGGTGCCGGTGCTCTTGGGACCGGCGTGCGTGACGCCCAGGTGCAGCGGGTAGGGGAAGCGCTTGGCGATCTCCGTGTAGGCGTCGATGCAGAGCTGGGCGTCCATGCTCTTCGCGCTGATCACGATGTCCTCGAAGCCGCGGGCCTGGAAGATGTCCAGGTACTCCTCCAGCTTGGCGATCATGAGCGCCAGCAGGTGGCCGGACTTGTGGCCCTCGAAGTACATGCCCAGCTCCTCGGCGCGGCGCTGCTTGTCCTTGCGCTCGATGATGCTGCCCTCGTTCACGCCGATGCGGATGGGGATGCCGCGCTCCTTGCAGGCGTCGATGACCTTGTTCACCTGGTCGCGGTCGCTGATGTTGCCGGGATTCAGGCGGATCTTGTGGATGCCCGACTCGACGGCCTCCAAGGCCCGCTGGAAGTGGAAGTGCACGTCGGCCACCAGCGGCACCTTCACCTGCGGGATGATGTGCTTCAGGGCCTCGGTGTCCTTGCGCTCGGGCACGGCCACGCGCACGATGTCGGCGCCGGCCTCGGCGTAGCGGTTGATCTCGGCCACGCAGGCGTCGATGTCGTGCGTGTAGCCCGCCGTCATGGTCTGCACGGCCACGCGGGCGTCGCCGCCGATGCCCAAGCGGCCCACCCGGTCGTCGCCCACCAGCACCTTTCGCGTCTTTCGTCGCTCGATCATTCCGAAAGTGTAGCGGTGGCCTTGCGTGGGCCGCGGATCCGGGCGTTCGTCACTATCCTGCCGCGCATGGCAGAGCATGCGGCCTCGATCCCGTTCCTCCGGTTCCGCCTCTCGCTCATGATGTTCCTGCAGTACGCGGT
>RFOC01000085.1 GCA_009926815.1 Planctomycetota bacterium | reverse complement strand
CAACTCCCAAGCCCCTCGGCACACGCATGCCGGGGGGCTTTGCGTTGGAAACCACATCCGGTAATTCATCTGTCCGCGCCGTCGATCGTCATTTCGTGAGGGATGTCCTCCGTGGATTGCGTTTGAAATGGTGACGCGAGTCCGCGTTCCGTTCGCGGCTCGCGGCGGGGCGTCGGTTGGTCCAGCAGGGGCGATGCCCCAGGAGAGAATCATGTCGCCACACCAGACCCGTTGCGCCGCCGGACTGCTGCTCTTCGGAGGCACGCTTGGCCTCGCGAGCCCGGCTGGCGCGGGCGTGCAGGTGGGTGACATGTACGTCTTCGAGGCCTACGCCTCCTTCGCCGCCGGAACCGCCTCCTTCTCCTCGTTCAACATGGGAACCCTGAAGGGCGGCGCATCCGCATCGGATGGAACGGCCTCGCTCACCATGTCCCCATGGACCCCCTCGGGCTTCTCGGTGACGGCGAGCTCAAGCGGCGGCTCGTGGACCTTGCGTGGATTCGAGTTCGATTTCGTCGCGGACAACGTGAATCGCGCTGTCGTGCTCTCGGGATCGATTTCGGCATCGGCGGCCCAGATCTACCTGTACAGCACCACGACGCAGACCATGCTCTTCTCGCGAACCGTGGGTGATGGGGGCAACTGGTCGTCCGGACCGCTGGCACTCTCGAATGGGCATGGCTATGCGCTGTGGATCAACGCGGCAGGAGGCGATGGACCTGGGGGTGTCGCCAGCATGGAATCCGGCACCGTTCTTGGCTTCGCCGTGGTTCCTGCACCGGGTGTCGCAGCAATGCTGATGCTGTCCGGACTGTGCGGGTCGCGGCGTCGGAGCTGACGCTCGTACTCGCTCGTGAGCCCCTGTTGGAACGCCCGCGCGGACTCGGCGTCGGTGTGACATGATCGGCGTCCCGATGCTCGGCCGCTCTCCAGAGATCCGCAACCGACTCCGCAACGCCATTCTTGCCGGCGGCGTGGGCAGCGCGGTGGAGTGGTTCGACTTCGGCGTCTACGGCTATCTGGCTCCCGTGCTTGGGGCCCGCTTCTTTCCGAGTCAGGATCCCGTGGCCGCCATGCTCAGCGGCTTCGCGGTGTTCTGCGTGGGCTACTTCATGCGGCCCGTGGGCGGCCTGCTGCTGGGAAGGGTGGGCGACCGCCTGGGTCGTCGTCACATGCTCATGGCCAGCGTGATGGCGATGGGCGGCGCCAGCGTGCTCATTGGGCTGCTTCCCACCTACGACCAGGTGGGGGTGCTGGCCCCGGCGCTGCTGGTGCTGCTGCGATCGGTGCAGGGCATCGCCGTGGGCGGCGAGTACACCGGAGCCATGGCCTACACCTCGGAGTGCGCGCCGCCGGATCGCCGTGGCCTGGTCAGCAGCACCGCCACCGTAGGCGTGAGCGTCGGACTTCTTGGCGGCAGTGGGGCCGTGGCGCTGCTGCACGCGGTGCTGGAGCCGGAACAGGTGCAGGCGTGGGGATGGCGGCTGCCCTTTCTGGGCAGCCTGCTGGTGGCGCTGCTTGGCGTCTGGCTGCGGGGTCGCATGCCGGAGTCGGGTGCATTCGAGGCGCAGGCCTTGCCATCGCGGCTTCGAGCCTCACTCGCGGAGCAGTGGCCGGTCATGGCAAGGATCATCGCCGTGACCGTCGGCGCAAATGCCGCTTTCTACGCGGGATTCGTGTACATGCCCGATGCGCTGGGCGACCTGCATCCGGAGCTGGCGGGCAGCGCCCAGACGGTGAACTCCGCCATGCTCACCGTGCAGGCGGCGCTCGTGCTGCTCGGAGGCTGGCTCTCGGACCGCTTCGGCCGCCGCCGCATCGCGGCGTGGTTCGGCCTGCTTCTGCTCGTCGGCCTCTGGCCCGCGTGGCGACTGGGCACCAACGGCACGCTGCAGGGCCTGGTCGCCGCGCAGGTTCTGCTCTCGCTGCCCGCGGCACCGCTGTTCGGCCTGCAGGGCGCCATGGTGAGCGAGATGTGTCCGGCGCGGACGCGATGCACCACGTGTGGCCTGGGCTACAGCGTGGGCATCGCCGCGTTCGCGGGCACCGTTCCCGTGCTGGCCACGTGGATGGTGGTACGCATGCAGTGGACCGATGGGCCGGCGGTGTACCTGCTGGTCGCCTCGGCCGCGTCGCTGCTGACGCTCGTCCTCATGCGGTCGTCGGATCTGACGCGCATGGATGAGGCGGCGCGCTGATCATCGCTCCGCGCGGAACGGATGCGGCGCCTGGTGATGCGCCCCCTCGAAACCCAGTTCGGTGGCGTGCAGGCAGAGTCGGTTCGCGGCCGCCAGCGTGACCTCGGATCCATAGAGCGTGTCGCCCAGGATCGGATGACCGATCGAGAGAAGGTGCACGCGAAGCTGGTGGCTTCGGCCGGTCAGCGGCTCCAGCCGAAGCAGCGAGCAGGGGAACGGATCGCCGCCGGGTCCACGCAGGGCCGTCGGGACCGCTGGAAGCCGAGCCTCCACCGTCCACCGGGTCTGGCTGGGCCTTCCCTGCTCGTGGCAGATGACCTGCCTCGCGCTGCCGAGCGCCTCCTTGCGCAGGGGAAGATCGATGAACCCGCCGTCCGCGGCGGGGTGACCGGCGACCAGCGCGTGGTAGGCCTTGGTGACCTGCCGGGCCTCGAAGGCCATGCTGAGGCGGCGGTGCGTCGGTGCATCCGTGGCCAGCACCATGACCCCGCTGGTGTCGCGATCGAGCCGGTGCACGATGCGAGCGCCCGGGAAGCGCGAGGCCACCCTCGCCACCAGGCAATCCGCCTTCTCCGGGCCGATGCCGGGCACGCTGAGCAGACCGCAGGCCTTCTCGACCACCACCAGGCCCTCGGCCTGCCCGATCAGGCGCCAGCCATCATGCGGTTGAGGCGAAACATGGGACACGCACGCGAAGGGTAGCCCGGACGTGCCCCGGCCTCGCTAGATTGCCCGCATGCGATCGAATCTTCCGATGATCGGTGTGCGGCGCGGTTCCGTGCGGTGCGGTCGAATCCTGGTCGCGGCCCTGCTGTGCGCCCTTCCGGTGGCCTGCGCCCAGTGGGGCGCCGGCGTGCTTCGGGAGAACCACGTGGCGTTCAACACCTCGGTCTCCGAGGCCATGGACAGCCAGATGCTGCTGAACATCGTTCGCCTCTCGCGGGACGAGCCCACCCAGTGGATGACCGTGAGCGCCATCAACGTGAACACCAGCGTGGGTGTCACGCCCACGGGCTCGGCGTCCATTCCCGCCGGAGGCGTGGTGAGCGGCACCGCGGGCGGTCTGGCCAACTTCAACTACACGCCGAACATCACCTTCGTGCCCCGCCAGGGCGAGCAGCTGGCCAACGAGCTGATGTCCCCGATCCCCGTGTCGAGCGTGGAGCACATGGTGTCGGCCAGCTGGCCGATCAGCTGGGTGATCTTCCTGGCCTGCGAGCGGGTGCAGGAGATCGACTCCTTCGACGTGACCAGCGGTTTCGGCATCCGCTCGACCGACGGACGCTTCGCGAGGCTCATGCAGCTGTTCGACGCGCTGCAGCGGCGGCAGGAGATCTCGCTCAGCCAGGTTCCGCTGCCCTTCGCGTGGAACAGGCAGCCGATCGCCGAGGCGGAGTTCAACCTGGGACGCGTCCTGGACGGCAAGCGGGAGCGTGCCTCGCTGGTGCCCCGTCAGGGCGGCGGACTGGATCTGGTCTCCATCGAGCCCGCGCCGGTGCTCACGGTGTATCCCGGCGCCGAGACGCGCGGCGAGGGGCAGGAGCTGCTCCAGCTGCTCGATCTGGGCGGCAAGTCGGGAAGCTTCAGGCTGGTGGGCCTTGAGGGGCAGCTGCAGGGGGACTACATCACCGTCCGCACGCGTTCGCTCACGGCGCTGCTGCGACTGCTGAGCTTCGGCGTGGATCGGGAGCGACAGGCGCCGCCGCCGCCCAGCGACGTCGACGTGCCGGAGGAGCTGTGGGCGCTCATGCTGGCGAACACCGGCGACAAGGCCGTGGATCTCTCGCCGTACGTCAACGCGGTCTTCCGCGTGCAGCGGGGCGCCTCGGCGCCCGGTGACGCGCCCGTGAAGGTCTTCCATCGCGGCGACTGGTACTGGATCGACGCCAGGGACCACACGGCACGCAAGGTCTTCGCGCTGGTGCGCGACCTGTTCGACCTGCAGGTCAAGTCCGGATCCGAGACGCAGCCCGTGCTCACGGTGCCCGTGGGGCGCTGAGTCGGACCAGGCTCGGGTCGGCGCCGGACCGGCCTGAGGGGACGGGATCGGGCACCCTTCCCGCTCTACACTGAAGGTCCATGCGAACCTGGATCGCCGCCCTGCACGCCTGTGTCCTTGCGGGATGCGCCTCGGCGCCCGCGGTGTCGCCCTCGGCCTCCGGTGGCGGCACGGAACCGGGCCTGGTCCAGCCCACGCAGCTCACCTTCCCGGACCGCTTCGCCAAGGCTGGCGAGGCCTACTTCGACCCCTCCGGTCGCCGGATCGTGTTCCAGGCCATCGAATGGAAGGCGCCGGGCGAGCCCGAGAGCGAGCATTACGCCATGTACGTGGCGGACGTGGGGCGAGGCGCGGCGGGGCAGTCGGCCTTCTCGCTCTCGAACATCCGCCGCGTCAGCCCGCGGGGCAGCGCCAACACCTGCGGCTGGTTCCATCCGACCGATTCGAACCGCCTGCTGTTCTGCAGCACGCTGGGTCCGCCAGGCAACGCACCGGCCCCCGGCTACCAGCGCGATGGACGCACCTACCGCTGGAGTTTCCCGCCCGAGATGCGCGTGGTGGAACTGGACCTGCGGAAGGATGGCACGGATCCGGCCAACCTGAAGGTGCTTGCCGGTGATGGCAAGGCCTACACCGCCGAGAGTTCCCTGACGCGCGATGGGCGCACGCTGCTGTTCACCAGCCTGCGTGATGGCAACGGCGAGCTGTACGTGAAGGATCTGGCGACCGGGAAGGAGACGCGGCTCACCTCGGCGCCGGGCTACGACGGCGGGCCGTTCTTCAGCCCCGATGAGTCCCGCGTGATCTGGCGAGGCGACCGTGCCGAGAACAACCTGCTGCAGCTGTACGCGGGCCGGGTGCTGCGCGACGCGGACGGCCGCATCGTGGGCCTCGCGGATGAGCGGCCGCTCACGGCCGACGAGCACGTGAACTGGGCGCCCTTCTTCACGCCCGATGGAAGGGCGGCGGTGTTCGCGTCGAGTCGCGTGAGCCACCGAAACTACGAGGTGTTCGTGGTGCCAGTGCCGCCGGCGAACTGCCCCATGCCCGAGCCTCGCCGGGTGACGGAGGCGGAGGGTGCCGACCTGCTTCCGGTGGTCAGCCCGGACGGCCGTTGGCTCATGTGGACCAGCCAGCGTGGCGAGGGACGCACCAGCCAGCTCTGGATCGCGGCCCTGGCGGACGATTCGCCCGTCCGTGCCGCGGCGGCTGCGTCCGGCTCCGGTCCCGCTTCGAAGCCCTGACCATGTCCGATCGTCCGCTGCTCATCCCGTTCCGATCGTCCCTGCTGCCGCAGATCTTCGTGGACTCGCTGGTGGTCGGTTCCGGCGTGGCGGGCCTTCGCGCGGCCATCGGCCTGGGTGACCGCATGGACGTGATCCTGCTGGCGAAGGAGGCGCTGGATCTTTCCAGCACCAGCTGGGCCCAGGGCGGCATCGCCGCCGCCATCGATCCGCGGGACACGCTGGAGAGTCATGAGGCGGACACGCTGGAGGCCGGCGCCGGACTCTGCGAGCCGCGGGCCGTGCGACTGCTGGTGGAGCAGGGTGCCCGGGAGGTCCGGCAACTGCTGGCGTGGGGCATGCGGGTGGATCGACAGGCCAGCGGCGAACCGGCGCTGGGCCTGGAGGGCGGACACCAGCACCATCGCATCCTGCACTCCGATGGCGACGCCACCGGCACCGAACTGGCGAGGTGCCTGATCGAGCGTGCCCGCAGGGCGAAGCGGCTGCGGATCTTCGACCGCTGCTTCGCGCTGGACATCCTGGTCGACACCCGCCGCGGCCAGCGACGCGCGGCGGGAGTGCTCACCTGGCATCCCCGGCACGGCCTGCAGATCATCTGGGCCCGTTCGATCGTGCTGGCCACCGGCGGGTGCGGCCAGCTCTGGCGCGAGACCAGCAATCCGCGCGTGGCCACGGGCGATGGCGTGGCCATGGCCTGGCGAGCCGGCGCCACGCTGGCGGACCTGGAGTTCATGCAGTTCCACCCGACCACGCTCTACGTGGCGGGTGCGCCGCGGCACCTGATCAGCGAGGCGGTTCGTGGCGAGGGCGCGCTGCTGGTCGATCGGCAGGGGCGATCGATCATGGATGGCGTGGATGCCCGCGGTCCGCTCGCCACGCGCGACGTGGTCAGTCGCGCCATCACCTCCCACATGGCCCGGACCGGCGAGAGCCACGTGCTCCTGGACGCGCGGTCGATGGGCTCCGAGGGGTTCCGGACCCGCTTCCCCGGGCTGGCCCGCATGCTGGGCGGCTTCGGCCTCGACGCGGGCCGCGATCTGGTGCCGGTGCATCCGGCGGCGCACTACTTCGTGGGTGGTGTCCGGACGGACCTCGATGGCCGCACCGACCTGCCGGGTCTCTACGCGTGCGGCGAGGCGGCGGCCACCGGCGTGCATGGCGCCAACCGCCTGGCCAGCAACAGCCTGCTGGAGGGCCTGGTGTTCGGCGCGCGTGCGGCGGAGGCCATCGCCGCCGATGATGCGCCGCAGGCCGGTCCCTTCCCCATCGTGCACGAGATCGAGCGACCCGACCGGGGCGAGCTGGACCTGGCCGACATCCGCAGCAGCCTGCGGAGCGCCATGTGGCGCAACGTGGGCGTGGAGCGGCAGGGCACTCGCCTGCAGGACGTGCTCGGCATGTTCGAGTTCTGGAATCGCTACGCCCTCGAGCAGGTGTTCGAGTCGCCGGAGGGTTGGGAGGTGCATAACATGCTCACCGTGGGGCGGCTCGTCACCGAGTCCGCGCTGGCCCGCACCGAGAGCCGCGGCACCCACGCGCGATCGGACTTCCCCGACACGCGAAGCGACCTCGCGGGCCACTTCCTGTGGCGTCACTCGGAGCCAAGGCCCTCGTGGAGCCCCGTGGGGGAACTGGCGCCGCGATGACCCGGCGCGTGCTGCTGGCGTGCCTGGCGGCGTGCGGATGCGTGGAGCGCACCGAGTACCGCTATCGGCCCGATTACGTGGCCATCAACCAGGGGCGGCCGCTGGAGGAGACCTTCTACAAGCCCGACGGCACCCGGGTGGTCATCACCTCGCAGGTTCCCAACGCGAAGGAGATCGAGCCCCCCAGGGCCGCCGAGCAGGCCCCGGCGGCTCCTGCCGCGCCGGGCGACGAGCCGCCACCCCTGCAGGTGCACACGCCGGACATGGTGCTGGAGGCGTTCATGGCGGGCCTGCGCAGCGAGACCTACGACGATCTGTGGGTGCGGCTGGTCTCGCCGCAGCAGAAGCGCCGCATGGGTGAGCGGAATGGCCAGGCCACCTTCGTGAAGTTCTGCCAGGACAACCGCCGCGAGCTGATGGCCAGCTGCCTGAAGCTCTGCACCTGCGTGCGCACGGGTCAGGCTGCGGTCACGCCCCTGGGTGAGGAGATGACCCGCTACGAGCTGCCCGCGGCGGATCGCGGCAACTTCGGCTTCACCAGCATGGAAGTGGAGCGCACGCCCGAGGGGCTGCGGCTGGCAGGCATCCGCTGAAAGAAAACCGCCCGTCGCGCAGGGCGACGGGCGGGGTCTTGAGCGGTGATGCGATGGCCGATCAGGTCTTGGCGGGCTCGGCCGCTGGAGGCGCGGCCGGCTTCACGGCCTTGAACGAGAGATGGTCCTTGCCCTCGTCGCGGGTCACGTGCACGGCGTCGCCGGCACCGAACTCGCCGGTGAGCAGGTTCTCCGCCAGCGGATCCTCCACGAACTGGCTCAGGGCCCGGCGCAGCGGCCTGGCGCCGAAGTCGGGGTTGTAGCCCTTGTCGATGAGGAAGTCCTTCGCCTTCTGGTCGATCTCCAGGCTCATGCCCTTCTCGACGAGGCGCTTGCGGACCTTCGAGAGCTCGAACTCGATGATCTGGTTCAGGTCGTCCTTCACCAGCGGACGGAACACGATCAGGTCGTCGAGGCGGTTGATGAACTCGGGGCGGAAGAACTTCTCCACCTCGGCCGTCAGGGCCTTCTTCATCTTCTCGTAGT
>RFOC01000084.1 GCA_009926815.1 Planctomycetota bacterium | reverse complement strand
CGTCGGCG
Organism: Planctomycetota bacterium; assembly: GCA_009926815.1. GTDB lineage: Bacteria > Planctomycetota > Phycisphaerae > Phycisphaerales > SM1A02 > SYAC01. The sequence goes on along the minus strand of RFOC01000084.1, from coordinate 8,212 downwards.
GCCGTGAGCCGAGGAAGCACCCGGCCCGCTCCATTCCGCACGCCCGGCACATCCGTGAGCAGCACCAGCCGCTCCGCTGGAAGCAGGCGGGCGATGGCCGCGGCCGCCTCGTCGGCGTTCACGTTCAGCGCGCCGCCCTGGGCATCCAGGGCCACGCTGCTCAGCACCGGGGTGAAGCCGGCCTGAAGCAGGGTGTGCAGCAGCGTGGCGTCGCCGCCGGTGATCTCGCCCACGCGTCCCGCATCGAAGGCGTACCGGGTGGTCACGCGGGCATGGGTGAGGCCCGCATCGCCCAGCGTGAGTCCCACGGCGCGGACGCCCCTGGCCAGCAGCAGGCCCACGAGGCGCGCGTTCATGCGACCGGCCAGCACGCCGGTGATCTCGTCCATCTGGTCCGGTGGCGTGATGCGGATGCCCTCCTGCTTCCGGGAGGGCATGCCCAACCGCTCCAGTTGCCGATCGACCGCCTTGCCACCGCCATGCACGACCACGCCCGGGGCGCTCCGGAGGCAGGAGGCCAGGGCGTCGAAGGCCTTCGCGTGCGCGTCAGGCTCGTCCAGCAGGGCGCCGCCCAGCTTGATCACTGGGGGCTTCACCGCAGGGCCCGTTCCCTGGGGGCCAGGGGCAGGCCCGAGGTTTCCGGGAGCCCGAAGCGGATGTTCATGCACTGCACGGCCTGTCCCACCGCACCCTTGAGCAGGTTGTCGATGGCGCTCACCAGCAGCACGTGGCGAGTGGGCAGGTCCACGGCCACGCCGATGTCGCAGAAGTTGGTGCGTTCCACGGCGGCGATGGAAGGCCACTCGCCGCGGGGCAGCAGTCGCACGAAGGGCTCCTCCTCGTACTTCGCCTGGAGGCACTTCCGCACCGCGGCCTCGTCGGCGCCATCCGCCAGCTCGGCGTGCATGGTGCTCAGGATGCCGCGATCCAGCGGGAGCAGGTGCGGCGTGAACAGCACCCGGCAACCCGTCTCCTGTCGCATCTCGGGCTGGTGCCGGTGCTTCAGGGCGTTGTAGGGCTGGAAGCTGACCTCGCAGAAGAGGCTCTTCACCGCGGGCGATCGGCCAGCGCCGCTCACGCCCGAGGCGCTGTCCACGATCACCGGACGATCCGTTCGGATGACGCCCGCCGCCGCCAATGGCTTGAGCGCCAGGATGGCGCTGGTGGGGTAGCAGCCGGGGCAGGCGATCAGGTCGCGCTCGGCGATCGCGGCCCGGTTCCACTCGGGCAGGCCATACACGGCACGGGTCAGCAGGCCGGGATTCGGATGCTCGAAGCCGTAGTGGGCGGGGTAGTCGCCCGCCTCGCGGAGCCGGAATGCGGCGGAGATGTCCAGCACGGCCACGCCCGCCTGCAGCAGGGGAGCGGCCAGGGAGGCGCTGGCCTCGTGCGGCGTGCACAGGAAGACGGCATCGGGCCGCGTGGCCAGGATGGCCTCGGCCGAGGCGGCCTTCACCGGAAGGTCGACCAGGCCGCGGAGCCTGGGGAAGAGCGAGTCGAGGCCCGGCTCGCCCTCGGCGGATCGCCGCTCGCTGCCGAAGAGCCCCACGATCTCGGCGTTCGGATGCGACGCGAGCAGCGCGGCGAGTTCGGCACCGGTGTATCCGGCGGCGCCGACGATGACGGTACGGATGGCTTCCTGCATGGATGTTCCTCAGCGGCGGACCAGGGGCCGTCTCGAGCGGTCCCCGTTGAGCATGGCCTGGAGTCTCCGCGCCACGGCGCGGGCCATGGCCGGGCTTCGGCAGGCGAGGAAGATGGTGTCATCGCCAGCCACCGTGCCCAGCGAGCCCTCCAGCCGGGTCTTGTCCAGCTCCACGGCGAGCGGCGTGGCATGACCCGTGCGGGTGCGAAGCACCGCCATGGTGCCGCCCACCTCCACATGCAGCAGGTAGGCCCGCACGGCCGGCGCCAGTTCCGAGGGAGCCGAGGTGGCCTGGTCGGGCAGGCGCCAGCCCTCCGGTCCCTTCACCACGCCCAGGTCCGCCAGGTCGCGACTGAGCGTGGCCTGGGTGGTCTCGATGCCCGCGCCGCGCAGCCGTGACAGCAGGTCATGCTGGTTGGCGATGCCACCATCAGCGAGCAGGCGCTCGATCGATCTCCGCCTTTCGGCGCGCGGGATGGACATGGCATAATTATGCACGAATATGCCGAGGCGTCAAGCCCTCGGGGTCCGCCCTTCGGTCACTCGGCCTTGGCGGCAGCGGCTGGAATCTGCAGTCGCTCGCCGGAGGGACCCGCGGCTTCCGGTGCGGCGTCCGCCCGCTCGGCCGACTTCTCGGCGGCCTTGGCGGCCTTGGGATCCCCGTGCTTGCGCTTCCAGGATTCCACCTTGGCCCGGTCCGGCGCGATGATCGCGGTGAGCCGCTTGCCGGCCAGCTTGGGGGCGGCCTCCAGGCGGCCGAGCTCGCAGAGCTTCTTGATCACGTCGTCCATCTTCGCCTCGCCGATCTGCTTGTGGGCCAGCTCGCGGCCGCGATAGCTGGCCACCAGCTGCACCTTGTGGCCCTCGAGCAGGAAGCGGAGGGCCTGCTGCACGCGGATCTCCACGTCGTGCGGGTCGATCTTCATGGACCGGCCCAGGCGGACCTCCTTCATCTCGCTGCCCTTGGACTTCTTGCCCTGGCGATCCTTCTTGCTCTGCTCGTACTTGTACTTGCCGAAGTCCATGATCTTGCACACCGGCGGACGGACGTCGGCGGCGATCTCGACCAGGTCCAGTCCCACATCCATCGCGCGGCGGCGCGCCTCGTCGGTCTCGACCACGCCGACCATCTCGCCGTTCTCGTCGATGAGACGGATGGGGGTGATGCGGATGCGATCGTTGATGCGCGGACCGTAGCCGCCCTCGGGGCGACCCATGGGCGGACGACTGGACGGATAATGGCAGTGGCCTCGTGCGACGGAAGAGGAAGTGCACAGCCGGGCGCCGTCGCGGGCGCCTGCGGAGCGGGTCGGATGGACCGGAGCGACTCGTGCCGAAAGCGGGCTCAAGCGAACCACGTCGGCACGGAAGGAACGATGGACATGCAGCCAGGATCCTCGAGTCGCGGAAGCGGCGGGGCACACGCCCACGCCTGAATCGCCGAAAGTATCGCCCCGGATGGGGGCAAGGCAAGCGGGAATTCAGCGCATTTGGGGGGGATTCACCGTGCCGAGGGCTCGTGGGGGCCCGAGTCCTGGTGGTTGACCACCCGTCCGGTGACCGCCCGGGCTCCGGGCCTGCCATCGTCCTGCACCTCACCCCGCAGGGTCTCGATCGCGTGGGGCAGGATGTCCAGCAGGGCCTCGAGCATTTCCGTCGCGCCTCGGGGACTTCCGGGCAGCGTCAGCAGCAGGGACCGTCCGATGGTGCCGGCCACGCCTCGGGAGAGGAAGGTCCGTGGCGTCTTGGCCATGCACCGAAGCCGGGCCAGTTCCATCAGCCCCGCGTGCGGTCGCTCGATCACGCGGCTGGCGGCCTCCGGGGTGACATCGCGTGGCGCCAGGCCGGTGCCGCCCGTGCTCAGGATCAGGTCGGGCTGGAGCGGCCCGTTCGCCCAGGCTCGGAAGCCGTCGGCCAGCGTCTGGATCTCGTCGGGAAGGCACCGTGTGGCCACCACCTCGGCGCCAAGCCGCTCGCGAAGCATGGTCACCAGCGCCGGACCGGAGAGATCCTCCGCCTCCCCGCGCGAGCAGCGATCGCTCACCGTGAGCACGGCTGCGCGGATGCAGGCGGTCATGGCTCCGCCACCCATGAGCCACCCCGGCCGCCATGCTTCTCCAGCAGGCGGATGCCGTCGATGCGCATGGAGCGATCCACGGCCTTGCCCATGTCGATGGCGGTCAGGCACGCCACGGCCACCGCGGTGAGGGCCTCCATCTCCACGCCGGTTCGGGCGTGGGTGCGCGCGGTGGCCTGCACGCACAGGCGGCCGGGCTGCACGCTGGCCTGCACCTCCACCGCATCGAGCGGCAGCGCGTGGCAGAGGGGGATCAATTCATCCGTCCGCTTGGCCGCCTGGATGGCCGCCAGTCGAACCACCTCGAGCAGCGAACCCTTGGCGAGCGTGTTGGCGCGGATCTGCCGCTCCAGCTCCGGCGACAGGGTGACGAAGCCCTCGGCCCGCGCCCATCGTTCGGTGACGGGCTTGGCGCCCACGTCCACCATGTGCGCGGAGCCGTCGGGATCGACGTGCGAGAGCCGTTGGGAGCCTGAGGTGCTCATGGGGGCATTGTGCCGCGCCGCCCGTTCATGCGGGCCATGCGTGGAAGCGGACGCGGCGCGTGCCATCCAGGCGAAGGCCCGGTGGGACCTCGATGAAGCCGTCGCTGGCCGCGGCCGACGGCACGTCGCCCGATCCCCGCGACTCCACCAGGCGGGCCACGCCCTCGGCATCCAGGCGGACCAGTCGATGCCACCAGAGGTCCAGCGTCCGGTCATCGGGCTCCGTCGCCACCGCCGGTGGGTTCGGCAGCCGACCCCGCGCCATGGCGGCCAGCGTAGGCACCGCCAGTCGCTCGGCCGTGACCGCCGCGGAGACCGGATTGCCCGGGAGTCCCAGGATCGCCAGCGGGGGACCATCGGGTCGGGCCAGCAGGGCCGCCAGCATGGGCTTGCCGGGTCGCTGCGGAAGTCCGTGGAAGAGGATCTCGGCGCCCGCTCGCTCCACGGCCGCGCGAAGGGGATCGCGGTGCCCCATGGAGACGCCTCCCATGACCACCAGGGCGTGCGCCACGCCCGCAGCCTGCGCGATCGCCGCGTCGAGTTCCTCGGGCTCGCCGCGCAGGCCGTCGGCACGATCCACGTGCAGCCATGGCCGTGCGCCCAGCAGGCTCGAGACGGTGGGCGTGTTGCTGTCGCGCGTGCCGAACGGACCGGGCTGGGCATTCGCCGGCACCAGTTCCTCGCCGGTCGCCAGCAGGTGCACGCTCACGCGCGCGGCGACCGGCGCGGGATCGACGCCCACGGTGGCCAGCGCGCCAAGCTGGGCCGGCCCCAGCACGCATCCCGCGTGGAGCAGCGAGGCACCTGATCGGAGATTCTCGCCCTGAGGGCGGATGCTCTCCCCCGTGCGCAGAGGCCGACCACCCTGGCGAATGCGGATCTGGCCGCGATCGGGCGCGGCAAGTCGCTCCTCCACGTGCTCGCGACCGATCACCGCCGTCGCGCCCTGGGGCACGGCGCTTCCGGTGGCCACGCGGATGGCGCAGGGGCCTGCCGGCATGGAGGGCGGCGGTTGACCGATGCGGGACTCGCCGATCACCGGGAGTTCCGCGCCCGGCGCGGCATCCGTGGCCCGGACGGCGTAGCCATCGAGGACGGACTGATCGAAGGGCGGATTGTCCCGGTCCGCGCGCGCCTCGACGGCCAGGAACCGGCCGCGCGCCTGGACCAGCGGCACCCGCTCGGCGGGCCATCGCGTCGGGACGGCCTGCATGCGGGCCACCATCGCCTGCAGGGCTGCGGCGGGGCCATCGAACGCGAAGGGTTCGCCTCGGAATGTCATGCGGAGCCTTGGCCGAATCCTACACTCGCCCGCATGTCCGATCGTGAAACCGCACGCTTCAGGGTGCTGCTGTTCGGGCCCGCCAGGGAGCGCGCGTCGGCGGACCATGTGCTGGTGGATGCGCCGGTGGGCACCGCGTGCGCAGGATTGCTGCAGGCCATGGGTGCGCAGCATCCCGCGCTGGCGTTCGTGCTGCCCGCGGCCAGGCTGGCGGTGAACCATGCGCTGGCCCCCGCGGATCGCGTGCCGGATCCGGGCGACGAGATCGCGCTGATCGCGCTGGTGGATGGCGGATGAGCGTCCAGGCGCGCATCGTGGATGGCCCGCTGGATCCGCAGGCACCCGAAGCGTCCCCGGGCAGCGGGGCGGTGCTTCGCTTCGAGGGCGTGGTCCGTCCCGTCGAGCCGCAGGGTCCGGGTGGTGCGCCGCGCGAGCTTGCGGCCCTGCACTACGAGACCTACGACCCCATGGCGGAGCGATCGCTGGCGGCGCTGGCCACCGAGATGCTGGCGCGGCACCGGGTGCACGCCATCCGCGTGCTTCACAGCCGAGGCCGCGTTTCCGCGGGAGCGATCTCCTTCACCCTGGAGGTGCGGGCCGCCCATCGGGCCGAGGCGATCGCGGCGCTGACCGAGTTCATCGACCGCATGAAGCGCGACGTGCCCATCTGGAAGCGTCCCGTCTGGCGCTGAGGCCCTCAGGCGCCCAGCAGCAGCTTTCCCCCGGCCACCAGCAGCACCACCATGAGCACCGCGTGCATCGCGCGTGGCGGGGCGTGTCGGCTGCCCCAGAACGCCCCCGCGGCGCCGCCGGCGCACGCCGCGGCCGCCAGGACCATCAGGTGGGTGGTGGGGAGCGTGCCCCGCACCGAGAGACCGCCCAGCCCCGCGAGGGAATTGAGCAGGATGAACATGGCGCTCGTGGCCGCGGTGCGCTTGGCGTCCGCCCAGCGGCAGACCAGCAGCAGCGGACTCAGGAAGATCCCGCCGCCGGTTCCGGAGAGTCCCGCGAGAAGGCCCAGCGCCCCGCCGCAGCCCGCGGCCACCGGCAGCGGCGGCCGGCGAAGCGGACGGGGCTTCAGCTGAACGCCCGCCGCCATCCAGGCCATGCGAGCCGCGGCCAGCAGCAGCGCCGCGCCGATCACCCATTGCGTGGGGCGCGGCGGCAGGGTCAGCCAGCCGCCCAGGAAGGCCGCGGGGACGCTGGCCACGGCGAAGGGCCAGAAGAGCCGCCACGAGAAGTGCCCGGCGCGCACGAACTGGGCGCAGGCGATGCAGGCCACGCACACGTTCACGGCGAGCGCCGTGGGTCGCATGGCGCCCACCGGCACACCCAGCAGCGCCATGGAGGCCAGATACCCGCTTGCACCGGCGTGGCCGACCGAGGCGTAGAGCGCGCCCATGGCCAGGAAGAGCAGGGCCAGCAGCGCCACGGTGCTGTCCGGCATGTCAGCCACCGATGGCCGACATGGGCCGGTCAGGCTGACGGAACTCGGGCGTGTGGATGCCGTGACCGGCCTGCTTCGTCCAGGTGGCATCCACCAGGAATCTTGCCACCGCCGAGTCGCTCGCCCCATGGCCAAGCAGGGGCCGAAGGTCGAACTCGCGGGTGCTGAACAGGCAGGGCCTCACCATGCCGTCCGCCGTGATCCGAAGGCGGCTGCAGGCGCCGCAGAATGGGCTGCTCACCGGGGCCACGAAGCCCACGCGCCCGGGCGTGCCATCCGCGAAGGCGAAGGTGCGGGCCGTGCTCGAGGGATCGTCGCCCGCCAGGGGCACCAGCGGGAACCGTCGCTCGATGGCGGCGCGGGTCTCGGCCGCGCTCACCCAGCGATCCGGTTCCCACGCGTGGCCCGAGTCCAGCGGCATCCACTCGATGAAGCGCATCTCCACGCCCGGGCGACGCGCCAGCGCCGCCAGGTCGGCGGCCTCGTCGTCGTTCACGCCCCGCACCAGCACCGCGTTCACCTTCACCGGGCCCAGTCCCTCGGCCACGCAGTCGTCGATGGCGGCCAGCACGCGCGCCGGCGTGCCGTTCGATCGCGTGATCCGCGTGAATCGCTCCGTTCGCAGCGAGTCCAGGCTGATGGTGACGCGGTCCAGGCCCGCGGCCTTCCACGCGCGGAGCGACGGCCGATCCAGCGTGGCCCCGTTGGTGGTGATGGCGATCTCGCACGCGGTGTGGATCCGGATGCCCGCGATCACCTGCAGCAGGTGGGGGTGCAGCGTCGGCTCGCCGCCAGTCAGGCGGATCTTGGTCACGCCCAGGCCGGCGGCCACGCGGGCCACGCGCACGAAGTCCCCGGCCTGCAGGAGCGACTCGGGCGCGGCGAAGCGCACGTCCGGCTCCATGCAGTAGGTGCAGCGGAAGTTGCAGCGGTCCGTCAGGCTCAGCCGCAGGTCGCGGATGGCTCGCCCATGCGAATCCAGCATGCGCCCGGCCGCGTGCACCGATGCCGGGGCGGACGGCGGTCCGGCGCGGCGGCCCGCTGGCGCCGGCACCTGCGGCAGGGCCAGCCCCTGCAGCGTCACGTGCCGAAGCCCGCCTTCACGGTGGACTGGCCGCGCGTGCGGTGCTCCCGCTCCAGGCCCTCCACGAACGCGTCGAAGCCCATCTCGCCCAGGTTCGCCTCGATGCCGAACGCGCGCACGCTGACCTTGCGGCCCTCGGCATCGCGCGGGCCCACCACGGCGCAGTAGGGCACCTTCATGTCGGCGGCCTGC